>JBLMYN010000178.1:0-6594 GCA_050258305.1 Actinomycetota bacterium | reverse complement strand
CCTCATGCATAAAAACGGCGCGGTCATTGGCGTTGCGCATGACGGCCATCTCGTAGTCTGCAGCGTCATCGAGAGAGGCAAGAGCGCAGCGCAGGGCGAACTCATTGGCGCTGTCTTCAAGCTTCTGACGCGCCAGCAATTTCGCTGTTTGCGGCGAGGTTATTCCGTAGCCGAGCCGCAGGCCGGCGAGCCCATAAATCTTGGAAAAGGTGCGGGCCACTATCACGCGGTCATCGTTCACCGGAGTGTCGATGAAAGAGATGTAGTCGGCCGAGACGGGCACAAAATCGTGATAGGCCTCGTCGATCAGGACATGAACGTTCCCGGGCAGGTCGCGAATGAAATTCTCAATCGTCCTTCGCGGGGTGACGCTGCCGGTGGGGTTATTAGGATTGCAGATGTAAACCAACCCGCCGCTTTTGGCCGCTTCGCTCCCCATCATGGATACGTTGTGCGCAAAGCTCCCGAACGTAAGCGGCACGCGAACGATTGTGGAACCGGCGGCCTCGGCGTAGGAGCCAATGGCTTCAAACGTGGGTGAAGCCATAATCAGTTTGCGGTCCGGGCCGGTAAACGCCGCGGCCGCCATGCGCAGAACCTCCGTAGAGCCGCAGCCCAGCACTACCTGATCTGTGCCGACCTTGTGCAACTTCGCCAGCTTTTCCTTGAGCACATCAACGTTGCGGTCGGGGTAGCGATTGGCATTTTGAAACGGATAGGGAAGGCGCAGCACGCGCGGAAATGGCCCGTAAGCATTTTCATTGCTGTTGAGCAGGATGGGCCCGCCGGGTTGCGGCACTCGCTGTGGCTCAGCCCAGGACAGAAGATCGGAAGGGAAGCTTGTAGTGGCTGCCGCGGCAGCGCCCAGCGCAGCAGTCCTGAAAAGAGAACGACGAGAGATCATGGCGGCGATTCTACTCAAACCCTCACCGGTTTGCCATATAACTTATGTGCTCTTTCTGGAGGGAAGCCGCAGGGACTTGCGAGAGTGTCGCCCAAATTCAGCTCACCACGCCATCGCGGCACTGTTCGATCCACTGCACGTGCTCTTCCGTGAACCTGTCTTTATTCTGCTCGATGTAATGCTGCACCAGGCCGCGAACGCCGGGATGGTGGAGGTGCCCGAGGCCGTGCAGCGCGTACCCCTGCGTGCGTGGATCGGGGACATCAAGGATTTGTGTCAGCGTTTCGAAAATGGTATTCAGCAGTGTGATTGAGTCCGGGTCCAGTTGCGACACATCGGGTTCATCGAATTGTCGCTGTTGCGCCCAGAATCCGGTGACAATGATGTGCCACCACATGAAGAAGCACTTCTGCAGCACGTCCGCATCCTGGGTTGCGACATAATCCCTGAAGAGTGCGAGCATGGAACGAATGCAAGTAGCCCGATTTTCGAGCGGAATGTTGCCGTCCCAAAGAGCTTCAGCCAAAGCAAACGATGGACTGGAGATTGCCCAGATTCCGTGGCTGACTTGAGCAGCGGAGTACCCGGAGGTTGCAGCTCCGAAATCAGAAAACAGTCTGGTCAAATGATCAACAACGGCCGGGCCGGAGATGACGACGTCTGCCAGCGCATAGCGCGCGTCGGCGTACCAGAACTGTTCGCTTTCCGGATGATCGAAGAAGAACGTCACGAACTCGTCAAAACTGAGACTCCCAGGATCGAGAGTTTCTGGGGTGCTCATGGCAGAATCAGGCCCGCTGCGTTCCGCCGAGGCGTTCCAGCGCGTTAATGATTTGAGCCGACCACTGGGCCACCTCGTCATCGCGCAGCGTCCGGTCGGGTGACTGGAATTCGGCACGCAACAGAACAGAGTATTGGCCCGCAGGCACGGTTCCGCCGCGGAAAATCTCCAGCGGACGGAAGCTCTGCATCTCGCCGATATTGAGCCCGCGTACGGCGTTCAAGATCTGCTCGAACGAGACTTTCTCTGGGAACAGGAAAGAGAAGTCGCGATCGACGGCAGGGAACTTTGACAGGGGCTGATAGCGCGGCGCACGCAGACCCAGCGCGTAGAGCCGGTCGAGATAGACCTCGGCGACAAAGATCTCCTGCCTGATTTTGCGGGTAGCGGCGAAGTCGGGGTGCAATTGACCGAACTGCGCTACGGTGGCGCCATCGGCAACCGCGCGGGCGGAGCGCCCCGGGTGAAAGTAGTCCGGTGTAAGCGCGTCAAAGTACGCGTTCCGGAGTTCGAACGCGCCCAGCAGCGTTTCGATGTCGCCCTTCAGGTCGAAGAACGAGTACGGGCGCGCGGCGGTGTGTACGCTCGGTTCAACGGCGTTGCCGGTTGCGCCGATGCTCAGAATTCTGCGCTCTTCTGATTTCTCGCCCGTTAGCTCAAAAACGTGCCCCGCTTCAAACAGGCGGACATCGTTCGTCCCGCGGTTCAGGTTCCATGCGAGCATGGCCAGCATTCCCGGGAGCAGGGAAGTGCGCATGGCGGACTGCTCCTCGCTCAACGGATTGGCCAGCAGTACCGGCGCAGCCGTGGAGAACGCCTGCGCATCAGCGGGCGAGATGAACGTGGCCGAGATGGCTTCGTTGTAGCCCAGGGCCAGCAATTCCGAGCGGACGCGCGCTTCTTTGGCGGCGTTGGGCAGTTCCACTACGCCGCCGGAGAACGAGGGCAGGCGGTTTTCAAACTTGTTGTATCCGTAAATTCGAGCGATCTCTTCGATCAAGTCGATCTCGCGCTCGATGTCGAGGCGCCACGTAGGCAGCCCGACCACCCAGCCGGGGCCCCAGCCTTTGCTGGCCGCGATCAGCTCCGTCACCTTAGCCGGCGCGAGTCCCGTAGCCTTCACCACGCTTTGGACCATTGCCGCTCGCTTTTCACGCGACACGCCCGCCCCGGCATTCGGCAATTCATCGGGGGCTTCTCCCTTTACGAATTCCGATTTGAAGCCCAGCCTGTGCAGGATCCGCTCAATGGTTTTGTCTGGAATCTCCTGTCCAAGATGCCGCAGTACCTCGCTGCGGCGCAGCCAGACGCCGTGACGGAGAACATGACCCGCGACGGCGTCCACCGGTTCGCCTTCCAATTCGCCGCCCGCAGTCTGAACAATGAGTTCGGCTACCCTGTCGCAGGCAAGCGGGGCTGCTCCCCAGTCGGCGCCGCGCTCGAAGATGTGAGAAGCGTCCGTATGCATGCCATGGCGGCGCGCGGTCTTGCGGATGCTGACCGGATCGAACCACGCGGATTCAATCAGGATGTTTTTTGTGCTCGCGGAGATGGCAGTGTCCAGGCCGCCCATGACTCCCGCCAGCGCAACTGGCCGGACCGCGTCGGCAATCACCAGGTCTTCCGGATCGAGCTTGCGTTCGATGCCGTCCAGGGTCTTGACGGTTTCACCCTGGCGCGCGCGGCGGACGACGATCTTGCCGCCTTCGAGCTTGTCCAGATCAAAGGCGTGTGTGGGATGGCCCATCTCCATGAGCGTGTAATTGCTGGCGTCAACGGCGTTGCTCACGCCGCCGTGGTCATCGATCTTGAGGCGCTCGAGGACGGAGGCAGGCGATGGCCCGATTTTGACATTGCGCACTACGCGCGCGGCGTATCGCTTGCAGCCTTCGGGATCTTCGATTTCGATGGGGAAGGGCTTTGCCGCGGGCTTGGCTTTGGGCAGCTTCGGCTTGATAGGCTTCAGGTCGATGTCGTAGATCGCGGAGCACTCGCGCGCCACGCCGTAATGGCACATGGCGTCAGGACGGTTCGTGCCGATCTCCATTTCGAAGAGCAGGCGGCCGTCTATCTCTTTGACAGACTCCACCGCCACGCCGGCGAGGGTGAGATCGTCGGCGAGCGCGCGGTCGTTGACTTTTACGTCAACGAAATCGCGAAGCCATATTGGAGAGATTCTCATTGTTCAACTGGGTTAATTTCGGCGTGTTCAGCGCCGATATGTATGAAGCTATTCCAGTCTTCTACAAAAGTTGCATCGTAGAATGCATTTGGAGGCAGCTTCTGAACGAGGCTGCTGATGTTCTGCGATGGTGCAATTCCGCCAGTCCACGCGCTGAAACCTCCAATTGTGGGGACCGCACCCGCATAGGCGTACGCCGGATCAGGTTGCTCCAGAACCAAAAAATAAACTCCGGAAAGACGCAGCGTTACTTCTCGATGTTTCTCTCTGAGTTCATTGTCCGGCGACTCAAGATCCCCGACCCACGCATTGAATCGAAACTCGGCGCTCTTGGCCCGGTAATCAACGCTGAAGCGTAGCAGTTTCGCATCGTGTAACCCATTCGGAAGTGTGTCTTCTGCTTCTTCGATATTCACGCGAATTGCTCCAGAAACCTCACATCTCCCTGATAAAACAACTGAATATCGTCGATCCCGTACTTCAGCATGGTGATCCGCTCCACGCCCATGCCGAAGGCAAAGCCTGATATCTTCTGCGCGTCGTAGCCGTTGCTCTCGACGAACCTGAAAACATTGGGATCCACCATGCCACAGCCAAGTAACTCGATCCAGCCGCTCATCTTGCACAGGCGGCAGCCCTTGCCGCCGCACTTGAAGCAGGTAATGGAGACATCGGCGCTCGGCTCGGTGAAAGGAAAGAATGACGGGAAGAACCGCGTCTTCACGTTGGAGCCGAACAGCGCCTTCATCGCGTGGTCGAGCGTGCCCTTGAGGTCGCAGAACGTGATGTTGGTATCCACCGCCAGCCCTTCCACCTGATGGAAGATGGGCGAGTGCGTGGCGTCGGCAGTATCGGCACGATGCACCTTGCCCGGCGCAACGACGCGGATCGGCGGCGGAGTTGCCAGCATGGCGCGGATCTGCACCGGCGACGTGTGCGTGCGCAGCAGCAGGCGGTCGCGCTGCGGCTTCTTCTCCTGCCCGGCGACGAACAGCGTGTCCTGTGTGTCGCGCGCGGGATGGTTGGGGGGAAAGTTCAGCGCCTCAAAGTTGTAGTAATCGGTCTCAATCTCCGGGCCTTCGGCCACGGAGTAGCCCATGTTGCGAAAAACACCGACGACCTCATTCATCGTCCTGAGCATGGCGTGCTCGGCGCCAAGCGGCCTGTGAATCCCGGGCAGGGTGATGTCGATGCGTTCTGATTCCAGGCGGGCGCGCCGTTTCAGGGTTGCCGCATCTATCGAGAGTTCTCCAGAAACCTCGGTGGCAGGAGCCAACAAAAATTTGAGAGTGTTACCAATGATTTCTTCCACGTTCCTCTTGACTCGATTAACAATGAAGCCAGCATCCTTCTTGCTATCAGTGGGTGCTGCCTTTAGCCAAGAATCGTTTATTTGACTCAGGATGCTGTTCTTGCGAGCCATCCAGCGATCGCGGAACGCCTTCCATTCTTGTTCGTTCTGTATTGCCTTTCCTTCGAAATTCAGGGCGTCATACAAAGCGGCCTCCGCTGACTCCAGAGAAGTCCGCGAGTAGTTTTCGAGCCTTGGGACGCTGTAAATCGGCATGGAGAGTCGTGTGGCACAGGCGCCCTCGCCTGTGCTGCTTTCCTGTGTCGCCCCTCCCGGGGCTTTCATACTTTGATTATCTTACCCACCCTTACAGCTTCGCTCGCTATCGCTCACTCGCCTCAGGGTGGGCTAACCTCTTTCGCGCCTACGGCGCTGTGGCTTCGTCGCCAATTGCAGATTTTGAAACCTTGAACTGCGTTTCTACACCCCAAACCAATCTTCGAGTTTGGGAACCGTGTAGGCCATTCAAAAAATCTGACCGCAAAGGACACGAAGGAACACGAAGATCACTCCTTGATGTCCTTGTGCTGCTTCGTGTCCTTTGTGGTTCCTGGCTGGGCTGAATGCCGGCCGCTGATTGCTGAGTGCTTTTACGCTGCCTTGCCGTTGGCCCGCTTGGCCGTTTCGGCCAGCGCCGCAAACCCCGTGGGGTCATTCACGGCGATATCGGCGAGCACCTTGCGGTCCAGTTCCACGCCGGCCTTTTTCAGGCCGCTGATGAACTGGTTGTAGCTGATGCCATTGAGCTTGGCAGCCGCGCCGATGCGTACGATCCAGATGGAACGGTACTGGCGCTTCTTCTGCTTGCGGCCGCTGTAAGCGAATTTAAGGCCGCGCTCCACCGATTCTTTAGCGGCGCGATAGAGCTTGGATTTTGTCAGGAAATAACCGCTTGCGCGCTCCAATATCTTTTTGCGGCGCTGGCGGCGCTTGGTACCACGTTTTACGCGAGGCATAGTGCTCCTTTTTGTTGGGCCGGATCTCCCGGCTGTTTGCGGCTACAGGAAGGATTTGACGCTCCTGATCGCTCGCTTCATTTCAGGTCCGGCCTCTGCACCGACTCAAAGTCAGGCGGGCCGAACTCTGTTCCTACTTAGCCGTCAGCATTCAGCAATCAGCTAGCTGCTGACCTTTCAGCACTCAGGTGAGTCCGCGTTCGCCATCTGTTGCCGGGCTGAATGCTGACTGCTGAGTGCTGTTTGCTAATACGGAATCATCCTCGAGACCTTGGCGTGATCGGCGTCGCTGACCAGGGTGGACCCGCCCAGCTGCCGCTTCCGCTTGGTGTCTTTCGAGGTAAGAATGTGGCGCTTAAAGGCCTTGTACCGCTTGATCTTGCCGGTAGCGGTCTTTTTGAACCGCTTGGCCGCGCCTTT
>JBLMYN010000177.1:0-3190 GCA_050258305.1 Actinomycetota bacterium | reverse complement strand
TTCACGTGGGCCTGCCTCTGTGCATGGATTGACGAAACCGTTTGCGCTCTCGCAGCAGATGATTTCAAAACATATTGCCTGCCTGGTGCGGGCGCGGATTGTGATCAAGACCAAGCGTGGGCGAGAGAGTGTTTGCAGGCACAGGCCGGAGGCGATAAAGAAGGTCAGCGACTGGGCGATCAGTTATCGCCGATTCTGGGAAGAGAGTTTCGACAAGCTGGATGTGGTTTTGAATCAAATGAAGAAAGCGGAGGTCAGAGATGACAAAAAACACGGTGAGTGAGACGGAGCGGATGGTTGTCACAAGAGTCTTTGATGCTCCACGCGAGTTGGTTTGGAAGGCGTGGACAGACCCGCAATATGTGATGCAGTGGTGGGGGCCGAAGGGCTTTACTGCGCCTGTTTGCAAGATGGATTTCCGCGTGGGAGGAAAATTCCTCTGCTGCATGAAGTCGCCGGATGGGCAGGAATTCTGGAATGCGGTTGAATACCACGAGATTGTTCCGCACGAGAAGATCGTTTCCTTGATGTACTTTTGCGACTCGAAGGGAAACAAGATTGATCCTGCGCAGCTGGGAATAGAACATGAGGCCATAGAGGGTGCGTACGACGTGACCATCTTTGAGGATCTGGGAAACGGCCGGACGAAACTCACCTTCATTGGAAATGAACCCATGGAGAGCGCCAAAAATAGCGGTCAACTGGAGGGCTGGAACCAGATACTCGATAAACTTGCTGCAGTTGTTGCGGGGCTGACGCAGACGAAATAAGAAGTTGAAGCCTGGATGAACGTCATGCGCGAGATAATGAACGCAAAGCAAACGCAGGTCCATCCCTGCAACCCCGGCCAGGGGTGGCTGCGGAGGCTTGGTTCAATCGCGCTCTCGTCACCTGGCCGAATCGTCGCCTTACCGGATAAATGCGTCCCCGGCTCAGCTGCCGCCTTAAGGCCAACGCGCTCATCGAGCAAGGATTTGAGCCGGCATCGGACATTGGTCCTGTGAAACGCCAGAGGGTGGAGGAATCCCTCTGGGTCGGGTTAAATGGTTCGCAAACGCCCAAGAAACGGGCTTCACGGAGATCGAGTGTGAGTGGGCAGTCAGCAAGACCACATGTCTCCCAAGAAGGACTTCTGGATCATAAAGGTGACTTGTCCGATGTGAGCGTAATCGCCTGTTTTCGACAGTTACGGAAGCCCCATTTTCCGGTTCGCTTACGAAACATTAGAATCATGCTGATGTCATAGTTCGCCGGGCATTTATGCGAGTTAGCGCAGAGTGCCGTTGTCGAATCCCACTTTCCGCGCGCTTTCTTTCGCAACGACACGGAACGAATCGAATATTCTCGTAACAATCTCCGGTCGAGGTGCATCGATGTCCGATGCGGGTGCATCTGTCGGCCAATTCCCATCAAAGACATACGTCGTTGAGTTAATGCACGTCGCCCTGATGAGGAACAGTCTTGGAATATTTGGACGCTGCATCCACGTTTCCAAAACGGCATGACCGGCGGCCATCACCAGCTTCTTTGAAGAGCCATGTTGTGTCGCCCACCTTTGGAATTCAGCGCAGTTCCGCTTTCCTTTTGAGACCTCAAGACGGAGATATAGGCCAGAATCCAGGCCAAATTCAAACGTTCGGTAGTATTCCACGTCTTGTTCTCGGGGTGGCTTTGGTGCCGTAACAGCGAATCCGTCAGCTGGGTAGACATACTCTTTCCAGACCTGTTCGCCGCCCTTTGCGGGGTTTTGGTTCGTGCTTGCTAAGCAAGTAGCAACGAATGCCACTACGCCGAGTGCAATTCTCAAGTTCCAGCGAATGCTCATGCCATCCTCCGGCACGGAACGGCCCTCACAAGCGCCAGTCCGACCCGATTGCAACCGCCAATTCGGCGGTTTGCATGACCAGAATACGTCCATGATGTGGAAAAGGTTGCGAAGAAATTCCTTTCCAGGACATATTTGGTGAAAAATCGCCATCTCACCAGTAATCGCCAGCTCTCAACAGTTGCAGAGCTCCGGCGTTCTTCGTTGGCCATGAACAAATCAATCCTGCGATTGCGCCGCCGACCGCGCTGGGCACGTCTAATATCGTGGCGAGTGCGGTAGTTACGGTGTATGCCTCAAAACCCGGTCGTGCTAGCGATACCCAACTGAACAAAAGGATGCTAGGTGCAAGGCCGAGGAGGATGCCTATCACCACTGCGCCGACTCTGCCAAACGGTCGCGACACAAAAGCGATTGCGATGGTGACCAATAGCCCGCAGGCGACCATACTCGCCAGGAATACGAACCTGGATTCAGGATCGCGGCGCCTTCAGGCGCCAGACAAGTTAGCCCACGGCGAAGCCGTGGGTAGGCTGTCCAAAATCGCACAAGCGCCTTCAGGCGCGACACCAGGTGTCCTCGAAAAACGTACTCGCGATCACAGGCCACCCCGTGTTTCTCCAGCAGGGCGAGGAATTCCTCCTGACGTTCACCTCTTTCGAGACCAGTCAAGAAGGAGAAGGCCCGCTACAATCATGGCCGGAAGCAGGGCATCGTTCAGAATCAGTGCGAGAACATCGCGAAAAGGCATTCTAAGTTTATACAAGCAGTCAATGGCGAGACTCGCTGATGTCAATAAGAGGAAAGACATCGAGAAATAACGCCACTTCGCTAGTTTGATCTCGTTCATGGGTTTTGGAATATCAAATTTCTGAACACACATTTTACGTCGATGTAGTGGACCATCTTCTTAAGATTGACTGCGGGCGGGTGGACTGTCTCGCGCCTGAAGGCGCTGGGGCTCTTCTTGTCCCCTACCCACGGCTGCGCTCCCCGGCTTGCGAACACCGTGCAAGCGCGGGTCGCTCCACCGTGGGCTGACCTGTTACCGCGCCTGAAGGTGCGCATCGTCCTTCCCTCAGATGTTGTACTTCTTCAGCAGGTGCCGGAACGACCTGTAGGACACCTTGAGCAGCTCCGCGGCGCGGGTCTGCACGCCGCCGGATTGTTCCAGAGCCTGCTCGATCAACGAGCGCTCCAGGCCGGCGATGTATTGCTCAAGGTCGAGCCCGTCCGGGCTCATGTGAGGATGGGCCCATTGGGCGGGTGCGGCGCGAACATGTGCAGTGCGGCTTAAACCTGCAATCTGGTGGTATCATGACCCCGAGGCAGAGAATGCGTTTGGGTAACGGTAATAACGACCGG
>JBLMYN010000176.1:0-21049 GCA_050258305.1 Actinomycetota bacterium | reverse complement strand
CACCAATTCGGGCCCTGCCATCGTTTCCACCAAGTCAGACGTGAAACTGCAGAATGGAACGCAGGTGATCATCCTGGTGGTCAACTAGCGCTAAGATCTGTCTGCTGTCAGACGCGGTGTGCGTTCGTGGAGCACCGTTCCGTCAAGTCGGTGGCTTGAAACGCTGGTTGAGGCGTCCTCTTCTGGTAAACCGTGCGCTGTGGAAAACTTCTTGGCCTTCAGTAACTTGTTGCCGGAAAATCAGACGTGGCACTCTGATTCCACCAGACATGCGCTACTGCACTCGTGTGCTTCCCATTGTTCTGCTGCTCATGCTCTCGTCTGCGCCGTGGGCTGTGGGACAGGTGTGGCAGCCGCTCGGACCGGAAGGCGGAACTGTCCGCAGTCTGGCATTTGATCCGCGCAATCCTGACCGCATTTTCCTGGGCACCAGCGCGGGAAGGATCTATCTCTCCACCGACAATGGCGCAAGCTGGTCGCGCTTCGCTCATCTCGGCAGCTCCGCGGAGATGGTGCTCGACCATATCATCATCGACCCCGTCAACAACAGAAACATCTACGTGGGCGCATGGAACGCGCAACTGCCTGACAGAGACGGCGAGATTTTCAGGAGCAAGGATAGCGGCAAGACCTGGGACATCATGGCCGATATGCACGGCAAATCTGTCCGTGCTCTTGCCATGGCTCCTTCCGACCCGAGAGTGCTGGTGGCGGGCACTCTGGATGGCATTTACCGGACCCGCGACGGCGGAGATAACTGGGAACGCATCTCGCCGGAGAATCACGCCGAGATCAAGAACGTGGAAAGCGTTGCCATTGATCCCCGGAACCCGCAGGTGATTTACGCCGGAACGTGGCACCTGCCCTGGAAAACCGAGGACGGTGGCAAGACATGGCACAACATCAAGAAAGGCGTGATTGACGATTCGGATGTGTTTTCCATCGTCATCGATTCGCTGAACCCGGCCAGCGTTTACATCAGCGCCTGCTCCGGAATCTATCGCAGCCAATCGGCCGGTGAACTCTTCCGCAAGATCCAGGGCATTCCCTACGCCGCGCGCCGCACACGCATGCTGCGCATGGACCCCAGCAACCACACAATTGTCTATGCGGGAACCACGGAGGGCCTCTGGAAGACGACCGACGGCGGAGCAAACTGGAACCGGACCACCAGCAACCGCGTGATCATCAATGATGTTCTCGTCGATCCGCGGCGGCCTTCGCGCGTCCTGCTGGCAACCGACCGTGGCGGCGTGCTGGCAAGCAATGACGGCGGAATTACGTTTGCGTCCTCCAACCGGGGATTTACCCACCGTCAGGTATCCAGCCTGCTGGTGGACCCGAAAGACCCTAATCACATCTTTGCCGGGGTGCTCAACGACAAGGAATTCGGCGGCGTTTTCGCTTCCCGCGATGGCGGGCAGACGTGGACGCAGGACAGTGACGGGTTGGAAGGCCGCGATGTAATTGTGCTGCGCCGGACCAGCGACAACACGCTCGTAGCAGGAACCGACAGCGGTGTTTTTGAACTGAAACCAACCAGCAGAGTATGGATACCCGTCAACCACTTGCTTGAGCAGCGAACCTTTCCGGTGCGGGGCAAGAGGAAAACATTCAGCACCAGGACAGTCGCCGCCGATCTGACTGCGCGCATTAACTCTCTGGAAATTGCGGGACAAACCTGGTACGCAGCCACTTCCACCGGGCTGCTCATCACCAGCGATGCAGGCCAGACCTGGCACAGGCAGGATCTGCCTGCTTTGAAGTACGCGACGAATCTGGCAGTCTCGGGCAAGATGGTGGTAGTCGCCAACCGGAGTGCCCTGGCGGTTTCAGTGAACGGCGGCGAGAGCTGGCTTACTCCGAAACCACTGCCCGCCGGCTTCATGATCAACTCGGTTGCTGTGGATTCCACAGGCGACATCTGGCTGGGCGCGCGTGACGGAATGTTCCGCAGCAGCGACGTGGGCGACACCTGGAAGCGCGTGATCTCGCTGCGTCTTTCGAATATCGTGAGCATCCAGTTTGATCGGCAAAACCAGAGAATCCTGGCGACCGGTGCAGCTTCAACCAACGTTTTTGAAAGCACAGACAACGGCCGCACCTGGAATCCAATTAATACGGGATGGCTGCTGCGCAACGTGAGTTCGGCCAACGGTCGCCTGCTGGCCACCACTCCATTTGACGGCATTGTGGTCCAGCCTGAAACCACAGCCGGAACCCAAACAGGTTCATCCCCTGGCGCGCGATGATTCCGTCTGATCCGGAGCGTCAGGCCTGACTTGCTGATCTCCCGGAATGAAACGCCCTCCCGCTCCGTCCGCAAGGCTCGATCCTGAGCATCAGCTACTCACCAAGTGGTAAAAAATACACAGCCGCTCACCAATTGCCCTGTCTAATTCGCTGATATTAAGTAGGTTACATTGGCAACAACCTTGCAGATCCTTCTGTCGGCAGGAGTAATCCATGAAAGCGCTCAGGTGGGAAAGCGTCATCTTTGCGGTGTTGATGGCGAGCGCGCTGCTGGCGGCCGGCTGTAGTGGCGTAGGCGCGCAGCCACCGGCAAATTCGTCAGCAGCGGCTGACAATCCTGACACGGAAAAGCCGCCGTTTACTGAAAGCAAGCCGCTGGTGGTTCCAGCCAACACAGCCATTTATGTACGACTGCAGGAGTCGATTTCCAGCAGGACGGCCCAGCCGGGACAAAGATTTTCCGCAATTCTGGACGAACCGCTGATCGTGGACGATCAGACGGTCGCAGCAAAAGGCACACCCGTGGAAGGCCGCGTGGTGGCGGCGCGTGATTCCGGACACCTGCACAATTCGGGCTACCTGCGCATTACTCTTGCCTCCATCACTTTGAATGGGAAGTCGATGCCGCTGCAGACCAATAGTATGTTCGTGAGCGGGGGGACCTACAGAAAGCGGAATCTGGCATACATTGGTGGCGGGGCTGGAGGTGGAGCGCTGATTGGGGCTCTTGCCGGAGGCGGCAAAGGCGCGGCGATTGGCGCATTGCTTGGCGCCGGCGCGGGCACAGGCGCCGCATACGCCACAGGTAAAAAGGGCGTGGGCTTTGCGGCGGAACGCCGTCTGGGATTCCGGCTGATGCGCGCCCTGAATATCGGGTGACAAGTAAGTTTTTGATTGGGCTAAGGACTCTGGGAGCTGCCTGAACGCGGCTCCTTTCTTTGTTTGCGCAAGTGGTTTTCGGTCTGGAGCCATGGAACGCAACGCGCCTGGGAATGCGGCTCAAAACCTCAGAGACACGTGCGGCTTAAGTCACCGCCGATTGGGAGGCTTTTAGGGAACGCGCGCTGATCTCCTCAGTGCTTGCGGCTTCCGCCGGCAGGAAGATTGAAAATACTGTCCAGCTGTGACCCGGTGTGGTACTGCTGCGCAAGCGAAGCGACCCTTTGTGCTTCTCCACAATGTTCTTGCAGATCCACAGGCCCAGCCCGGTGCCAACATCCTGCTTGGTGGTGAAAAAGGGCT
Source organism: Actinomycetota bacterium (assembly GCA_050258305.1). Taxonomy (GTDB): domain Bacteria; phylum Acidobacteriota; class Terriglobia; order Terriglobales; family Acidobacteriaceae; genus Angelobacter. Next base: position 17,554 of record JBLMYN010000176.1, on the reverse strand, counting down.
CAAAGATCCTGGCCCGAATGGCGTCCGGTATCCCGGGCCCGGAGTCGGCAATGGTGAGCCGTACGCCCCCTCCGCGGCGATTCCCGGCTTTCGCTGCCCTGACACGGAGCACGATGGAACCGTTCTGCGGAACAGCATCAATGCTGTTGCCCAGCAGATTGGCGATGAGTTGCCGCAGCTCCCCTTTGAACGCCTGGATTTCCGGATCGGAACGCACCTGCAGCGAGAGATGGATGGATTTGTTCGCAGCCTTGGGCAAGAACACCGTTACGATTGCCTGAGAGAGCTCACCCAGGCGGACCAGCACCGCGCCCCGTTCCTCACGGTAAAATCCCAAAGTCTGCCGGGTGAGAGAACCGATGCGTGCCAACTCCTCTTCCGCCATGGTCACATACTGCTTTACGCCCGCAGGCAGGCCGGGATCTTTCTTGATCAGGTAGATCAGGTTCACCACAGCCGCCAGAGGGTTGTTGATCTCATGCGCCACCGTTGCCGCCAGACGGCCCACGGAAGCCAGCTTTTCTGATGTGCGCAATGCCTCTTCCGCTTTCTTCCGCTGGCCCACATCGCGCGCGATTTTCGCCGCCCCAATCACACGGCCGGTCTCATCTTTGATGGGAGAGACCGTGAGTGATACTTCCACCTGCTCTCCGGTTTTAGTCAGGCGCGTGGTTTCAAAATGGTCAATCCTTTCGCCCCGCCGTATCTTGGCGAGAATCACATTCTCGTCTCCCTGCAGGTCCGGAGGAATAATCGTGGTAATGGGCTTGCCGATGATCTCTTCCGGTTTATAACCGAACATTTTTTCCGCGCCCGGATTCCAGCTGGTGATGATACCGTTAGTGTCCTTGCTGATAATGGCATCATCCGACGACTGAACGATGGCCGCAAGCCGCTGGCTCGCGTCTTCTGCCCGCTTGCGGTCGGTGATGTCCATGACAATACCGAACATCCTGTTCTCGGCACTTATTCTGGCGCCTTTGCAGTAAAACCAGCGCAGGCCTTTGACCGGGTGGTAATAGCGATATTCAAATTCCATGATTCCGGTTCGATTCGCCTGCTCAAACTGGGCCGGCATCCTGGCCATATCGTCGGGATGAACATTTTTGGTCCAGGCGCCCAGGTGATCAGCATCGGACGGGTCTGTGCCGAAAATGTGGTACATCTCAGCAGAGAGCTTACTTTTGCCTGTATCCGGATCCCACTCCCACGTGCCCATCTGGCCCGCCGACTGGGCCAGCCGGAAATGTTCCTCTCTTAATTCCGTGAGCTTTTCCGGTTTGCGGGAATCGGGCCCGGGTTGCGGTTGCTCCTGGGGCCCGGAATTGGATTTGGAAGCCATCGCTCTTGCGCTGCACGCCTGGTCATTCCTACCGAAACAAGAGCCAGTCCATGCTTCTTAAATGATACACAACGTCACGGATGAGATGCCGCTGCTCCGGTGAGAGTTGTTCATGAGTCTGGCGTGTTATCGCGTTCAGCTTCGGCCGGTTTCAAGCGGGAAAACGGTAAAAAAACTGCGCCACCACCCTCGTCATCCGGATGGGATGCAAGCACGAACCGTGTGGCAATCCTCTCTGACATTGGCCGGGTTGGGCGGTGGGCCAACGGAGCCGAGTCGTGCTACCATAACTGCTGTTGTATTGATTGTCCTCGACTTAGATAGACTCGCTGCCCTTTGCCCTGCCTATTTCTGCTGAGAACAGCCTCTTAAACTCACCCTCGAATCAAAGGACGTGCAGAACAATGAAACTTTTCGTCGGCAACTTCAGCTTCTCTACCACAGAAGACGATCTTCGGGCCCTTTTTGAACCATACGGAAACATTGACAGCGTCGCGGTGGTTACGGACCGTACAACGGGCCGTTCGCGCGGATTTGGCTTTGTCGAAATGCCGGATCGCGGCCAGGCCGAAAAAGCGATTGAGGCTTTGAATGGCAAGGAAGTGGGCGGACGCACGCTGAACATCAACGAAGCGCGTCCGAAAGCCGACAATGGCGGATTCCGCGGAGGGCGTGGCGGCGGCAGCGGTCGAGGCAGCCGTGATGATTATCGCGGGCATGCGCGCCAGCCCCGGGAGCCGCGTTGGTAGACAACCCCGGGCGGACAAAAGGCACAGCGCGCCGCATCCGCCGCCGCGCAGAAAACTCACCCCCCAGGCCCGGCGTGGTGATGAATGTGGTCGAGTGCAGCAATTGCGGGGAGCGGTTTGAGATCAGCCATCAGGCCGTTTTCCAGGATCCCGTGCTCGCTGAACGCCAGGCCGCATGGCTGCAAGATCAGTTCGTCTGGGACCACATCCAGGAAAACAAGCATCGTGGCCTGATTACACTGCCTGCAAGCGACGAGATGAAATAAACGTCGAGGGAGGTGCTGCGATGCAGACTCAGGAAATCAACCGGGTGTGCGCGATCGTCATCATCGTACTCTCTTTCATCGCGCTGCTTACAGTTGTGAGCGGATACTTCCAGGCTCCACAGCCGGACGAAGGCACGGCGGCGCACATCTTTCAGCTGTCGATCATGGGGCTGGTTCCCTTGATGGCGGCTTTCCTTATCACTGCCGATTGGAAACAGCCCTGGCGGGCAATCCGTCCTATGGCAATTTCAGCAGCGGCGGTGGTCCTCGCATTTGGGGCTCTGTATTACCTGGAGCACGTTTATTACGTTTCGCACTTTCGGTGAAGCTTCTGTTCACAACTGCACCAAATGTGCTACACTGAAAGTGCTTTAGATTTCCGGTTGCAGGGATCGCAGTTGATCGAGATCTTGTCTCTGGTTCCCATTCTGAGTAAGCCCTCCGATGTCTAAGAGCAAAAATTCAAAAAACTCGGCATGAGATCACTCTGCCTTGACGTCAATCTGACGTCTCGCCGGAACCGGCGCCGACCATAGAAAGCAACAAAACAAACCGAATGGTTCTTTTCACAGAACTGCCCATTTCTCCATATCTGCAGAGCCGCCTCGCCGCGGCTGAGTTCATCAACCCCACGGAAGTCCAGGCTGCGGCCATTCCGCACGCCCTTGCGGGCAAAGACATTCTTGCCACTGCCCAGACGGGTACGGGCAAGACACTGGCCTTCCTGGTTCCCATCATGGAAAAGCTGCTGGCCAAACCCGGCAGCGGTATTGAGGCCCTGGTGCTGGTTCCCACGCGCGAACTGGCCATGCAGATCGACAAACAATACGACCAACTGCGGGGCAAAAAGCTGCCTGCAGCCGCCCTGCTGATTGGCGGCACAAGAGAGCGTTCGCAAATCGAGAGCCTGCGCAAAGGCGCGCGCCTGATTGTGGCCACACCCGGCCGCTTTGAAGATCTGCTGGAGCGCAGAATTTTTGAAGTGAGAACAGTCAACACTCTGGTTCTGGATGAAGCTGACCGCATGCTCGACATGGGCTTTATCCCGGCGATCCGCCGCATCGTGGGCCAGCTTCCAAGAGTCCGCCAGACCATGTGCTTTTCCGCCACGCTCGACCCGGCGGTCGCGCACCTGGTACACGATTATCTGCAAACGCCGGTGCGGCTGGCCTTCGGCTCTACCCGCAAAGCGTCAGAGAGCGTGGACCTGACCGCGTACGAGGTTGAGGCTGACCAGAAGCTGGCGCTGCTGCGGCGCCTCCTGAGCGAAGAAGAAGGGCGCAGCCTGGTGTTCGTCCGGACCAAGCGCGCCACAGAACGGCTGGCACAAAAGCTGGCACGCGCCGGGCTGCGTGTGGCCGTGATTCACGGAGACCGCTCGCAGTCGCAGCGGACCAGCGCTCTCACGGCGTTTCAACAGGGCAAATCACGCGTGCTCGTGGCCACGGATGTTGCTGCGCGGGGGATTCACGTGGATAACGTCGCCCAGGTGATTAACTACGACCTGCCCAACATGGCGGAGGATTTCATCCATCGTGTGGGCCGCACCGGCCGCGCAGGGTTGAGCGGAAATGCCATCACCTTTTTCACACCGCTTGAGCGTTCTGACCTGAACGCGCTGGAGCGCAACCTGCAGTTGAAGATTCGCCGCGTAATCGTGAACGGCGATCTCGAACGCGAGGAGCGCGTCAGGCCCGTGGACATTTCCAATATGGTGCCCGTGCCAGTAAAGCCTGGTTCGAAGATGATGCGGCTGCCAGGCGAGGTCCTGCAGCGGCACGTCTGATCAGTACAGGCGGCCTGGTCTGGATCACGGAGCGAGTAACTCAGTGACCGGGCCCGGTTCCCTGCACTGAAACTAAATTGTTTGATTCAGGGTTTCCAACAGGGAAAGAGCGTATAGTCAGAGCCAGCTACCTTGTCCGGAGACACGCTGCGTACGCCGCGCCTTCGTGGAGCGCAGCAAGACTATTCACGAGGTGTCTGATGCGCTCGAACCTGCTTTTCCGTGCTGCCGACCATATAAGCAACCGTTATCTTCTCTGCCGAATGATCTCCGCCTCGGCAAGAAAAATGAACCGGGATGGGATTCCCACTTCGCAGTGCATTAACCGGTCACTGGTTGCGCTGAATGGAGCAGGCGAGGACCCGGGTTTGGAGCAACCGTCGAAAGATGTTTTGGGAGATGGTTCGGCGCCGGCAGAAGCCAAAGATCAGCAGCCGGCGCTCATGGGAAGCTGATGCCAAAAAAAGCGGCCAATATTACGGCCGCTTTTGACTGCTGTCTCAAATCAGAAATCGTGGAAGTCAAACCCCTCTGCTTGACCTTCTTCGTTGTAGGTCACAACTAATTCCGCAGGCTTTTCCGCGCCAGGATCCTGTTCCTGCTCCAGCTTGCGCTGCGCCTTCTTCTGCATCTTTTCCTGCCGTTTTTCCTGCCGAGCGCGTTCCTTAGCCCGCTTAGCGGCCGTGGGACGAGAGCTTCCAGCCATAATTCCCTCCTGAAATGAAAATGAAAAGCGGCCGCTCATGAACCGCCGCTCCATGTCTAGAATTGCGCGTTTTCAATAAAAACCAAAGGCGGCCCGGAGCCGCCCGACAAAACTTTTGCTGACCTCTAGCCAGTCTTGTCGATCTAAGATAAGCGTACTGCGTACTAGCAGAGTATCACAGTTCGCATGCTTGCCGCTGAGGCAGAAAATCACCGAATCACCCTTTCAGCACGCTGCGGAGCAACTGCTCGGCCCCATTCCATGCGATCTGCGCTCCAATGCAAAGCAGGATGAACGCGATCACGCGCACTACTCCGTGGATGGTCTGGCGGGAGACTCGCGTGGTCAGCGCAGGCGCGTAGGCATAACTGAAATACACTCCGATGCAGAGCAACACCACGCCGGCCATGATGCCGGCATGGGCCAGGCCAGTATGAAGAACAGTTCGCTGGGAAGCATGGGCGCTCAAAGTGAGCATCACGACGAGCGTGCCCGGCCCGGCCGTGACGGGGAAGGTAAAGGGATAGAACGCCATCTCGTCCAGCGAGCGATGATCAGTGGCGGCCGCGGAGACTCCTTCGCGGCTGCTTTCCTCCCGCTCATTGAGCAATCGCCAGCCCATGGCGGCAAGAACCAGGCCACCGGCCACCTGCACCACCGGCAGGGATATGCTGAAAAAGCTCAGGACCGCGGCGCCGGCCAGATCGGCAAAGAGGAGAAACAGGATCGTGTCGACGGCGATCTTCCGCGCCAGCCGGTGATAAACCTCGCGCGGCGCAACTCCCACCAGGCCGAAGAAGACCAGGGCCGACCCAAGCGGATTGATCAGCGGCAATAAAGCGCTGAAAGCCAGCGACAGGTATCTGAAGAAGAGCAGCATGGAAGGATCAATCCTAAACCTGGCGGCCCGGGCTGCGATAGAAGCATGGCAGCACCGCTGCTGTGCTAGACTGCGCTTAAAGGCATTAGACAACGAATCCGGGAACCGCAGAGCATTCCTTCATGAAGCCATTCTTCCTTGCAATCCTCACCTGCATCCTGGCCCTCAACACGGCCGCTTCAGGGGCAGAACTCAGGCCAAAAACCGCCGCGGCGTTTGACAAGTATGTTGAAGCAACCCAGCAGAGATTCGCCGCGGAGCTGAAGCCGGACGGGCCCTTCTTGTATGTTGACGCCCTTTCAGCAGACGAGCGCAACGCAGACTATACGCGCTTGAAGGACGGCGAAATCCTGATCGAGAAGCTCCATACCAGGGCGCCCGGAGTACACAAAGACGTGCCGGACGGCATGGTCCACCACTGGGTTGCTGTGGTCTTTGTCCCCGGAGTCGCGCTCGCCCAGGTGCTGCGGGTGGTGAAGGATTACGATCACCGGGCGGAACTGTACAAGCCGGAGGTCACTGCTTCGCGGCTGATTTCGCATCAGGGCAATGACTACAAAATCTTTCTGCGGATTTACCAGAAGAAGTTCACCACGGTGGTCTTCAACACCAATTATGACGTGCAGTGGGGCGAGGTAACGCCGGACGAGTATTACTCCAACTCCATCAGCACGCGCATCGCCCAGGTGAAGGACTCCGATCATCCGGATGGCCCGGAGTATCCTCCAGGCACAGGCGCCGGGTACTTGTGGCGGCTGAACACTTACTGGCGCTTCGAACAAAAAGACGGCGGCGTCTACATTCAGTGTGAAGCGCTTTCACTGACCCGTGATATCCCGTTCGGCTTCGGCTGGCTTTTAAAGCCGCTTGTCACCAGGATCCCACGCGACTCGCTCAACCGCGCTCTGGGACGAACGAGGCAGGTGGTGCTGGAGAAGGCGCGCCACTAGAGCAAGCCGGGGAGACGGCTTCCTTCCTCCCTTCCAAAATCTTCATCCATAATCTCAATGTTACAGATATATCATGAATGATATATGTATTTCTTCGCTCTGGAGGCTTGGATGAAGACGCCTGACACACTGCTCCTGACCGGCTCGGAGATTGCCGAACTGCTGACGCTTCCGGACTGTATCGAGGCAGTGGAAGAGGCCTTCCGGCTGCATGGCGAAGGGCTCGCGCTCGCGCCGGGCGTACTCGGGATGCACGCGCGAGAGGGCGGTTTTCATATCAAGGCGGGCCTGTTGCACCTGCGGAGAAACTACTTCGCCGCCAAAACCAACGCCAACTTCCCCTGCAACCCGTCCCGCGGCCTCCCGTTGATTCAGGGTCTGGTGCTGCTTTTTGATGGCGATAGAGGATGCCTGCTCGCCGCCATGGATTCCACTCAAATCACGATTCGAAGAACGGGTGCGGCAACGGCGATTGCCGCCAAACACCTGTCACGCGCTGACTCAAGAACGATTACCATTTGCGGCTGCGGCAACCAGGGACGAGAGCACCTTCGCGCATTGACGCAAGTGCGGAAGCTGGAGCGTGGTTTTGCGTGGTACATAGATTTTGCTGCGGCGAAGAGGTTTGCGGCAGATATGGCCACGGTTTGCTCTCTTGAGCCGGTCAGGGACTTGAGCCCTGCGCTGCGCCAGAGTGACATCTGCGTGACATGCACGCCGGCAGAAAAATACTTCATCCGCGCAGAAGACCTGCAACCGGGGACTTTCGTTGCCGGGGTAGGGGCTGACAACGAGCACAAGCAGGAACTCGACCCGCTGCTTTTTGGCTCCGGGAACAAGGTTGTGGTAGATGTGCTCGACCAATGTGCAAGCATCGGCGACTTGCACCACGCCATCAAAGCGGGCGTTACCGGACGGGAAGGTGTTCATGCTGAACTGGGAGAAATCATTTGCGGGAAGAAGGCGGGCCGCCTCCTGGACGAAGAGATCACAATCTACGATTCAACCGGTATGGCCTTGCAGGACGTGGCCAGTGCAGCCATGGCATACGAAAAGGCCATGATGATGGGAAAGAGGAAGAAACTGGATTTCATGGGCTGATGTCGTTCTGAGACTTTGGCCGCCCTGCTTTTCCACATTACCCAACTCCGAAATCTCTGCTATCCTTCGCTCATTCGTCCGAGGAACCCTGTGCTTCTGGAACTGCGCGTTGAAAACTATGCCGTGATTGACAGCCTGGCGGTGGAGTTCGCGCCGGGGCTCAACCTGCTGACCGGCGAGACCGGCGCCGGCAAATCGATCCTGATTGATGCGCTCTCGCTGCTGCTTGGAGACAAGGCTTCCAGTGACATGGTGCGCCACGGCGCCGAAAAGGCCGTGGTGAGCGGAGTGTTTGAGGCGGAAGAGCGCGGCGTGAAGCGGATCCTCGAGGAAAACGGCGTCGAGCCCAACGACGCCGATGCCGGGCAGGTCATTATCAAGCGGGAGATTGCCGGCGGCGGAAAAGGCCGGGTCTTCGTCAACAACCAGCCGGCCACGGTGGCACTGCTGCGGCAGCTTGCGCCCAGGCTCGCGTCAATCCACGCGCAGAACGAAACCATTCTCGCTTTTGACGGCCCGGCGCGGCTGGCGCTGCTGGATGCGTACGCCGGACTCGATCTGCATGAACTGGAGCAGAAGTATGCAGCGTGGGCCGCGGTGCGCGATCGCATCGCTGAATTTGAGCGCGACGAACAAGACAGGTTGCGCATGGCCGACCTGTGGAGTTTCCAGAAAAAGGAGATTGAGAGCGCGCATTTGCAGCCCGGCGAAGACCAGCGGCTGGAGACGGAGAAGCGCGTCCTCGCCAACGCTGAAAGATTGTACGCTGCCGCCAAGGCGGTGCACGAACTGCTGTATGAAGCGGACTCGTCTGTGCTCTCTAACCTCTCTTCAGCCCGGAAGCAACTGGAAGAGCTCGTGCGCTTTGATCCCAAGTTCCAGGAGCCGCTGATCGCACTACAGTCCGCCAAAGCCGCCATTGAAGACGTGAGCGCCACGGCGCGGGATTACGCCGAGGAGATTGACGCCTCTCCCGAGCGGCTGGCCGAGGTGGAAGACCGGCTGGCGCTGCTGGACCGGCTCAAACGGAAGTATGGCGCGACCGTGGATGAAGTGATCGCCTACGGCGAAGATGTTGCGCGGAAAGTGAATGAACTCGAAAACCGCGAAGACATTCTGCGCGATCTGAAAAAGCAATTCGAGGCGGCTGCGGCGGCCTATCTCTCCTCTGCTCAGGCAATTTCCAGGAAGCGTTACTCCTCGGCCAAAGAGCTGCAGAAGCTGGTGGAGGCCGAGATCAATGAACTCGCCATGAAAGCGCAGTTCAAGATTGAGGTCTCCGGCGGTGATGAGTCTGAGAACTGGACGGGCGCCGGCTTTGACCGCGTGTTGTATCTGATCTCCCCGAACCCGGGCGAGCCTTTGCGTCCGGTGGAACAGATTGCCTCGGGCGGCGAGCTCTCGCGCGTGATGCTGGCCCTGAAAGCGACCATCGAAGCCACCGGCAAAAAGAGCAGGTCGCAGGGCCAGCGCACGCTGGTCTTCGACGAAATTGATACCGGCATCGGCGGGCGCGCAGCCGAGGCGGTTGGCAAGAAGCTGAAGTCGCTGGCGCGCGCCAATCAGGTGCTGTGCATCACTCACCTCCCGCAGATCGCGTCTTTTGCCGACCATCATTACCTGATTGAGAAACGCGAAGCCGCTGGCCGGGCGAAAACGCTGGTGCGTCCGCTGACGGCCGAGCAACGCACGGAAGAAATCGCCCGCATGCTCAGCGGCGCCAAACTGACGGAGACATCACGCCAGCATGCGGAGCAGTTGTTGAAAGCAAATACGTGAGTCTTTCTACCGCGGATTCACGCAGGTAAGCGGATCAAATTCACAAATGTCAGCCTCTCTTCCCTCCCGCAGCCTTGCCTTACGTATAATGGCGCAACGCAGGAAGCCACTCAAATGAACGCCGGCACACCAAACTCGCCCAATGCAACACTCGCAATCTTCTGGGGTGGGCTGGCCTGCGGCGTATTCGATATCACGCAGGCTTTCGTTGCCTGGGGTTTGATGGGCATCAAGCCCGTGGCCATCCTGCGCCACATTGCCAGCGGAGTGCTTGGAGCGAAGGCGGCTCACGGCGGAGCAGGAACGGCGGCGCTCGGCCTGGCCTTGCACTTTGTGATCGCCTTTGGAGCGGCGACGGTCTATTACATCGCCAGCCGCTGGATTCCGTTTATGACAGAGCATGCGGTGATTTCCGGTCTGCTGTACGGCGAATGCGTGTTCCTGTTCATGTACTTCGTGGTCGTACCGCTCTCCGCAGCCGCGAAGGGCCATTTCACAATTGCCACTCTGGTCACTGGCCCCATCGGGCACACGGTGCTGGTAGGCCTGCCGATCGCGCTTTCAGTGCGGCGTTTCGCGCCAATCCCTTCAACTGGCAATGAGAGATCAGCCTACCTCGAGGCCTAAAGGCGTAAGGAACCTCTTGGACATGCGTAACGGCCGGCAATAAGGTACGGAGCAAGATCACGCGCGCCGCGATAGACCTTCCGTGCAATCTTCAAGCTCAGGTGGCACAGGCGCCTCGCCTTTGCTGCAGAACCCAGGCGCAAACATGTGAAACATTGAATAACCCAAAAGGCGTGACTGAACATGCACAGCCGAGGGCTGCGGTGCCACACCGTCGTGTTGAATCCAAATCTTTGAGGAGGGCTCGTTCTTCTTTGCCGCGCGCCCATCGGCTACAATCAATGGTTTGTCAAAGCGCGGATTTGGACTCAAAGACCGCGCAATCGGGAAGGGTATGCTGCGCTATTTCACGGCCGGCGAATCGCACGGAGAGACCCTGGTGGCATTTCTCTCCGGCGTTCCGGCGGGGCTCAATATCGATCAGGCGTTCATTGACCGCGAACTGTGGCGGCGGCAGCAGGGCTTTGGCCGCGGCGGACGCATGAAGATCGAGCGTGATTCGACCCACATCGTTTCCGGCGTGCGCCAGGGTAAAACCATCGGCTCGCCTATCGCCATCCTGCTCGAGAATAAAGATTGGAAGAACTGGCAGGAGTCCCTGCCAGTGGAAGCGGGCGATCCAGAGAAGCACAAGCGCGTGGCTTCGCCGCGTCCGGGGCACGCGGACCTGGCCGGCGCACTGAAATACAACTTCCCTGAAGCACGCTATGTGCTGGAGCGCGCGTCGGCGCGGGAGTCAACCTCGCGCGTGGCGGTGGGCTCCATCGCCAAGCTGTTCCTGCGCGAGCTTGGCATTGAAGTCTTGAGTCACGTGATTGCGGTCGGAAAAGCGGCGCTCGCGAATGCAGAAGTGCCGTGGGAAAAGCTGCAGGCGCTGCACGCGAAAGACGAGGTCCTGCTGAACTGCGCAGACGCGGAAGCCGAGGAGCGGATGAAGGCCGAGGTGGACCAGGCGCTGCGCACAGGAGATTCCGTGGGTGGAGTCTTTGAGGTGGTAGCTCACGGCGTTCCGCCCGGACTGGGCACGTACGCGCAATGGGATGAGCGCCTGGACGGACTGCTGGCGCAGGCTGTGATGTCATTGCAGGCCGTCAAGGCGGTGGAGGTCGGCACCGGAGTGGGATCTGCGTTGTCATTCGGCAGCACCGTGCATGATGAAATCGGCTATGCGGCGCAACAAGGCAAAGCATTTACCGGATTCACCCGCGCATCCAACCATGCCGGAGGCTTGGAAGGCGGCATCTCCAACGGACAGGACATTCTCGTTCGCGGATACCTGAAGCCGATCTCGACGCTGCGGCGGCCGCTTGGCTCAGTGGATTTTTCGACACGTGAGCCGGTGAAGGCAGCTTACGAGCGCTCTGACGTTTGTGTGGTGCCGGCCGCAGGCGTCGCGGGAGAGGCGATGGTCGCACTCACGCTGGCCCGGTGCGCACTGGAAAAGTTTGGCGGCGATTCCATGGACGAGACCCTTCGCAATTACGAAGGCTATAAACAGCAACTGAAGAGGTTCTGACGAGAGAAGATGGTTTATCCGATTACCTTGTATGGCAATCCGGTGCTGGAGACTACGGCGGAAACAATAACCGAATTCAATGATGATCTGAAGAAGCTGGTGGATGACATGTTCGAGTCGATGTACGCGGCGCACGGCGTGGGACTTGCGGCCCCACAGATCGGCATCGGCAAGCGCATCGCGGTTATCGACGTAACGTTCAAAGAAGATCCCAATGCAAAGCTGGTGCTGATCAATCCGGAGATCATCCACACGGAAGGGCGCCAGCGCGGGACCGAGGGCTGCCTGAGCCTGCCCGAATTTCGCGAAGACGTAACGCGGCCCAACAAGGTCACGGTGCGCGCCCAGGATGTGGATGGCAACTGGTTTGAGCATACGGGAGAAGAGTTGCTGGCGCGCGCGCTCATGCATGAGACCGAGCACCTGCAGGGCAGGCTCTACATCAGCCACATCAGCAGGCTCAAGCGTGACCTGATGACGCGCAAGATCAAAAAGCTGATGCGCGCCGGCGAGTGGGCATGAAGCTGGTCTTCTGCGGCACCCCGCAGTTTGCCGTACCCAGCCTGGAACGCCTGGCCTGCGCAGGACACGATGTACAACTTGTAGTCACCCAGCCGGACCGCCCGCAGGGCCGCGGCATGGAGCTGACAGCTCCTCCGGTCAAGCAGTGCGCGTTGCGCCTGGGACTTCCGGTCACGCAGCCGGAGAAGATCAAAGGTAACGATGAATTTCGGGGACGGCTCTTGGCAATTCAGCCCGATGCGATCATCGTGGTCGGCTACGGCCGCATCATTCCCGGCTGGATGCTGCACCTTCCACGCTTCGGCAACATCAACGTTCATGCTTCCCTGCTTCCCAAATACCGCGGCGCCGCGCCGATTCAGTGGGCTATCGCGAACGGCGAGACTGTTACAGGCGTCACCACGATGAAGATTGACGAAGGACTCGATACCGGCGACATTCTGCTGAAGCGACAGATGGAGATTCGGCCGGATGACACAGCGGTAACGCTGGCGCCGCGACTGGCGGAACTTGGCGCCGAACTGCTGGTAGAGACACTCGAGGAACTGAAGCGTGGAATTCTGGACCCCGTTCCGCAGGATGACTCGCTGGCGACGCTTGCGCCGATCCTCAAGAAAGAAGACGGTTTGGTCGATTTCAGCCGCAGCGCGATCCAGATTCACAATCGTCTGCGCGGATTTCAGCCCTGGCCCGGAGCGTACACGCAGTTTCGCGGCAGGAACCTGAAGATCGTCTTGGCGCGCGTGGCGGAGAGTGGGCCGCGGCTCGGCGCGGGTGAGCTGGGCGTGACCGGTGACAAGCTGCTCATCGGCTGCGGCGCGGGCAGCGCTCTTGAACTGCTGCAAGTGCAGCCGGAAGGAAAGAAAGCAATGTCCGCCCGCGACTTCATCAGCGGCTATCGCCCCGCCGAAGGCGAACGGCTGGGTTAGCCATGGCTGCATCGCCTGCGCGCGCGGCTGCGTTTCAAATTCTCGTGCGCGTGGAGCGCGAGCAGTCGTTCGCGGTTGAGCTGCTGCACTCTGCACTTCTCGATGACCTTTCCGTCCCTGACAGAAATCTCACGACGGAAATCGTCATGGGCGTTTTGCGCTGGCGCTCGTTGCTGGACGAGATGATCGCGTATTTCAGCTTCACTCCGTTCCGAAAGCTCGATCTGGAAGTCGTGACGGCGTTGCGCATGGGCGCGTACCAGATCATGTTTCTGAGCAAGATTCCTTCCCATGCGGCGGTGAATGAGACCGTGGAACTGGTGAAAGAGGCGAAGAAGACGTCCGCCTCGGGCCTGGCCAACGCGGTGATGCGCAAGGTCATGGCGCAACAAAAATCAGGAAAGCCTCTCCCTGCCAAAGCAGGATTGGCCACCCGCTTCGCGCACCCCGAATGGCTCGTACAAAGATGGATAGAGTTGTTCGGAGAAGACCTCGCACGGAGGATCTGCGAATACGACCAGCAAATACCCGAGACGATTCTGCGGCTGGGCAATGCGGGCGATGAGGACGCGCTTCGCCGCGAAGGCGTCGAACTCGCGCCGGGCGCGCTGATGAAGAATGCGCGGCGCGCGACCGGCGGAGACGTGACCACAACTGAGCTTTTTCGCTCAGGCGCGGTTGCCATCCAGGACGAAGGTTCGCAGCTTGTGGCGGCGCTGGTTGGAGAAGGCAAACGCATTCTCGACTGTTGCGCCGCGCCCGGAGGCAAGACCGCGGCCATGGCCACGCGCCTGCCTGAGGCGGAAATCTTCGCCGCTGAACTGCATCCGCATCGCGCGCGATTGCTGCGGCAGATGGCGCCGCAAAGCAACGTTCAGGTCATCACGGCCGATGCGTTGCGGCTGCCCTTCGGCGCGGAGTTTGACCGCGTGCTGGCGGACGTCCCGTGCTCAGGCACGGGAACGCTGGCGCGCAATCCAGAGATCAAATGGCGGCTCAAGCCCGAAGACCTGAAAGACTTGCAGCAGCGTCAGGTCGCAATCCTGACAGCGGCGATGCAGCATGTTGCGCCGGGCGGACGGCTTGTCTATTCCACGTGCTCCCTTGAGCCCGAAGAAAACGAACAGGTGGTTGAATCGGCGCTCAAGCAGAATTCAGATTTTCATCTGCTGCCCGTCACAGAAGACCTGCTGCGGCTGCAACAATCGGGCGCGCTGGTGTGGGAAGACGTTGATCAGCTCGTCCGCGAAAATTTTCTGCGCACTGTTCCCGGCATGCAGCCGTGTGATGGGTTCTTTGCTGCGGTGCTGGAAAAGAAAGCCGAACACCTTTGAAACACAGAGGAACCGAGGACACAGAGTATTTCCTGGATTGCGAGGACGTGATAATAGCAAGTTCAACGAGAAACCGTTCTTCGCGCGGCGGGCTGACGCATGCGAAAGAGTTGCGTAATCCCACAGTCAGGACAGCAGAACCAGACCCTCTGCTTCCTCTGTTCCTCTGTGTTTCAAAGATTCTGGGTTACTGCTGCACCTCAAAGTACACCTGCGTCCCTGCCGCCACTTCCCGGCCAGCCGGTGGATACTGCTTCACCACCGTTCCGGTGAGCGGCGGAGCCGGTTTGCCCCGAGCCTGCGCGCCCCACTTCCCTCCCAGGGTAAGCCCTGCTTCGCGTACCGCGGCAGCGGCCTGGACCAGCGGCCGGTTCACAAAATTCGGCATCACGTATTGCGGCGTATTATCGGCCGCGGAGAGAACAAGGTCCACGCTGGGCGACTCAACAGTCTTGGCGCCGGGAGGCGGGCTCTGCGCCACCACAATCTGCGGTGCGGCGCCGGGCAGATGAATGCTGGCAATGCTCCCCAACTCCAGCCCCCGCCGGCGCAGGTTGATGCCCGCGGCAAGCTCACTTTGTCCGGTGAGATCGGGGATGGTGGCGCGCTGCGGGCCCAGGCTCTGCGCCAGTTCAACTTTCCATCCGCGACGCACTGTGGCTCCGGGCTCTGGCACCTGGGAGATGATGCGCCCCGCGGGGACGGCGGCGGAGTAGTACCGGTTGGCAATGGAGACGACCAGGCCTTCCGCGTTGGCCCGGCGTTCGGCTTCCAGCGGCGTGAGCCCCGCCAGCCTGGGGACATGAACCTCCCGCCCATGAATGGCAAAGCGCATGGAGAGCAGCGCCGAGGCCATGAAGACCAGCAGGAGCACCAGCCCGAGAAGAACGTATTTTAGGAATTTGCGCAAATTCAGATTTTCAGCCGGTAACGCCGCATCCACTCATATTTTTTACGTACTTACGGAACTGACGCTTGCCTGGAATTTGGACGCCGTTGCGGCTCGTTCTATAGTAGCGGCTTATCGGTTGATGTGCGTCCGGACATCGACCGATTGTGTGCTGGAGCAAAACTGATCAGGATGCCCGGTCGAGATCATCGGGTTGAGCAGTCAGAAAAGAGTTGTCGCTATTGGCGCATACGTCGCAGAACCGGAAGCCATCGCGGTCCACGCATTCGCCGGTGGTGATGGGGATTTCGTGGCCGAACATGGGCCCGTCGTGGACACACGTATGGAACTCGCCATTTTCGCCGCAGGGATCAACGCCGGCGGGCAGGTCGGCGAGGAGCTGGCGGTTGAAGTCGCGACCGGCAAAATCAGGCGAGAGCTTTTTCGGGTCCACGCAGACGAGTTTGGCGCGCAGGCCCCCGGAGATCATCTCTTCCGCAAGCTGGCGTGTGGGAATCTGCCAAAGCGGAAATACCGGCTCAAGTCCGGTGCCCTGCAACTGACGTTCGCGATACGCGCGTATGTCTTCGAGAAAGAGGTCGCCGAAAGCAATGGCGCTTACGCCCTGCTCAACCGCGGTGCGGCAAACGTCCTGCATAATCCGTTCGTAATCGGCGTTGGAGCACGGCCATGGCAGCGGCACGCTGACCAGCGGCAGACCGGCGGCCTGGGCCTGCTGCTCCAGGATTTCGCGGCGCGTGCTGTGCATGGCAACACGGTCAAAAGCGGCATTAAGGGTGGTCAGCAGGCCGGTGATTTCGTAGTCGCCCTTCTGCCGCATGACGTGCAGAGTCCAGGCGCTGTCTTTTCCGCTGCTCCAGGAGACAAGAACCTTCTTTTTCATTGCGCTCCATGATACGGCTACCACACGGCGCAGGAAAGGTTGGGCCTTGCGGTGTGATTTAACGCACAGCGGTCAGGCCCAAAATGCGCGAAAATGCTAAGCTTCTAAACAATGTCCGCTTCGAACTCAAGGTTTGTCCGTGCCTGCCGTTGTGAACCTGTGGATGTGACGCCGATCTGGCTGATGCGCCAGGCGGGCCGCTACATGGCGGAATACCGGGCTGTGCGCAAAAAGCACTCGATCCTGGAAATCTGCAAGACCCCGGAGATCGCCGCCGAAGTCACCATCACCGCCGCGGAAAGGCTCGATGTGGATGCCGCCATCATCTTTGCCGACCTGCTGCTGCCGCTGGAAGTCATGGGGCTGCCATTCCGCTTTGAAGCCGGAGAAGGTCCTGTGGTGGAGCGTCCGCTGCGCACAAAGAAGGATGTTGACGCGCTGGAAACACATCGCGCCGCCGAACTGGGCTACGTGGCCGAATCCATCGGCAAAGTGGTGAAGCATTTCGGCGAAAAGTTGCCGGTGATCGGCTTCTGCGGCGCGCCGTTTACCCTGGCCAGCTACATGATTGAAGGCGGCGGGTCGCGCAACTATGTTCACACTAAAAAACTGATGTACACAGACCCGGCCACGTGGCAGCAACTCATGCGCAAGCTGGTGCAGGTGCTCGCCGCCTATGCGGCCGATCAGGTCAGGGCCGGAGCTGATGCGCTGCAGATCTTCGATAGCTGGGTGGGCTGCCTGAGCCTGGAGGATTATCGCGAGTACGTGCTGCCCTTCGCCAATGAGCTTGTACGCGAATTGCAGAAGACGAAAGTTCCCGTCATCTACTTCGGCACAGATACGGCCACTCTGCTGCCGTCGATGAAAGAAACGGGGGCCGAGGTAATCGGAGTGGACTGGCGTATTCCGCTCGATCAGGCGTGGAGCAGCCTGGATCACCGCGGCGCCGTACAGGGCAATCTCGATCCTGTGCTGCTGTTTGCCGACAGGGGCGAGTTGCGCAAGCGCGCGGATGCGATCCTGCGCCAGGCCGGCGGCAGGCCGGGGCACATCTTCAATCTGGGCCACGGAATTCTGCCGGAGACGCCTGTGGACAACGTGCGCGCCCTGGTCGATTTTGTAAGAGAGCTAAGCGTGAAATATTCAGGCGGACTATCGCTGAAGGACGTAACGGTGGCACAAGAAGGAGTGGAGGGAGCGGTACGATGAGCGCGCAGAAAACAGCGGTCCTGCTGCTGGCGCACGGCAGCCCGGATTCGCCCGACCAGGTT
>JBLMYN010000175.1:0-7175 GCA_050258305.1 Actinomycetota bacterium | reverse complement strand
GCAAGCCAAAGCAGGCAGGCGAGCGCGGCTCCCGAAGCGGCTCACCAAGGACGGTCACGAGGACGGAATACGGAGCCAGTCAGCGGCAAAGCATTCCGGCATGCGAGCGCATCGGCGAATCATCACACCCGGAAATGCGCTCGCTTTAAAGCACGTCAAAATCAGGCGTTCGCGGTATCAGGCGCTCACGGTCAGCAAAAGCGTTACAACCGATGATGTTCTCAAAGGTGTTACGGCCCATTATCTTGATGTAGCGTCCAAAGACGCCTCACCGGCAGGTATTTACCTGATTGCCGCCTCATCCGCAGCGACGAACAATGTGAATAACGCTTCGCTATGCAAGTACTTGACCTGTGTGACAGGCCCGCGCCGGCCCAGCCCGCCACCCAGAATCTTCCGGAACCCGGTCATAACGATTCGCATGATCCGGTCATGGCGCCAGAGCCTGCGAGAGCTTCTGCTCGCTCATTCTGGCGGCGCTCCACCGGACGCCTTGTGGTGATGGCCTTGATCGTGTTCGTGGTAAGGGTTTTTATCGGCGAGGCATCATTGGTACCCACCGGTTCCATGGAGGGCACCATCCTGGTGGGCGATCATCTTTTTCTGGATAAGTTTCTCTACGGCCCGGAGATTCCGCTGCTGAACTGGCGTCTGCCCATGCTGAAGACGATCCGGCGGGGAGACATCATAGTTTTCCTGTATCCGAAGAATCCCTCCGAAACTTACCTGAAGCGTGTGGCGGGAGTCGGCGGCGACCGGCTGGAGATCCGCAACGGAGTGCTCTACGTCAACTCGCGTCCCGTGCCCGAGCCGTATGCGGTCCACCATGGGCCTCTCACTGCACCCTACGAGCAGATGGCGCCTATCGTGGTGCCTCCGGGCAAGCTGTTCGTGCTGGGCGACAACCGCGATGACTCCAGTGACAGCCGCGACTGGGGATTTGTTCCGGTGCAAAACGTCATTGGCGAACCAATGTTCGTCTACTGGTCATACGACGCACCCACTTCGCGATGGCTTGACGAGAATGTTAAACATCGACTGGCCTTCTATGCATCCATTCCCAGCCACTTTTTCTCCCGCACCCGCTGGAACCGGACTGGCATGTGGTTGTAGGGGCAGCAGACAGTTGGCGATCGCCACAGACCTGCAGCGCCCGCATCACTTCGATGCGCCCGAACCCGCTTCTTTGACCTCGGAATTCTGATTGAAGCAGTAATCCACAAATTCAGGCGTGTAGCGCTGGTCGGTGGCTGCAGGAATATCGCCCCGGCGGATTTCCTGAAATGCAAAATCAATTTTGCCGTCGGGGTGAACCGTTCCCAAAAGATATCCGTAGACGTTCGTCCTGGCCTCTCGGGACCTGCTGGCCAGGGCAGGCAAAGGATACCGTACGGCGCCCGCTGTGCCCACAATCCATCCAGGAAGAACGCCGTCGCGCGTCCGCCAGTAGTCGCTTTCAAAAATATCCGTCATAAAAAAATGTGAATGGCTGGCGAGGATGTACACGGTCTTGCCGGTCTTGCGCTTGAATTTGAGCAGATCCGCATAGACGCGACGGCCGGTGCTTGCGCCAAGGGGCCAATCGTCCATGCTGTGGACGTAGGCCAGGCTCTCCGGAAGCGCTTCATGCATGCCCACAACCACCGCGCGCACTGAGCTGTTGCTCTTTGCACGTTTCAATACATTCTCGAACCATTTCACCTGCTGCGGATCGAACTCATCCTGGGTGGCGTTATCAAGATAGATGAAATCAACGCCGCCCTGAATCCAGTGGTAATACGTGCGAACCCTGGGCCCCTCGTCCCATGATCGATCAGCCCTGCGCTGCCTTTCAATGGCCGGCGCTGTGAGCAAGTTGCTGAATTGTATGGTGAACTCAGCTCTGGTCTTCGGCTTGACTGTTTCATGGTTGCCGATGCCGATAAAAAAAGGAATCGGCTGAAACGGAGTGACCTGGTTTTGAATAAAGTCAGGCCACTCTTCACTCAGGTACTCCGCCCTGTCTACGGGATGCCCGCGGTGCTGCGGCTCAGCTTTGTAATCTTGATCAGGAGCGTAGGTTGCGCGCAGATCACCCAGATGCCAGTAAAACGCCGCGTGATTTCTCTTTGCTCCATCGGCGATGGACGGCATGATCACGTTGCCGCAATTGCGCGAGTCGCCCGAGACAGCGAAATTCCACGATGGGGGCAGTTGCTGACTGGCATGCCTGTTCTGCCCCTGTCCTGAAGCGGAAAAAGCCAGGCAGACGAACAAGAGCAGGCTGGAACTGCGGAGTTTCGCGGTAGATACCATGACGCCAATCTAATTGGCTGACGCGCAACGGCGCAACCATGGCAGAAGGAGGCAACGAGACTTGCGTTGCATCAGAGCCGCGGAGGTGCTCTTGAATTTTCAGCCCGAAAAACGAAAGCGGCTGTGCCTTGCAATCACGGCACAGCCACGCTCGCTGTTGAAAAAACCAGTTTCCAGATCGTTATCGAGCGCTTACGTCCAGGAAAGATCAGGACGGAAGCGGTGATGGCAGCTCTGGCACGTATTATCCAGGTGCATGAAAAAGCTCGTGACCTGGGAGGAATCGTGCTTTTGCGCCGCCTTTTTCAGTTCTTCGGCCACCTGCGTAAGCTGTAGCCGCTTGTCGTCAAAGAATTCAACATCCGCCTTGGTCCAGCCCTGAGACTGATATTCCGCCTCGTAGGAGCCCAGACCATGGGCAATGTGCTCAATGCGCGCTGATGCCGCGGCAATGGAGTCCATCTTCTCCGCGGTCAGCGGCTGGTCATGCCAGATGGTGAAGCTTAAGTACGTGTATTCCGTATGTACCTTCGACTCCATTACGTCGCGCAAGTCACCGTGCACAATCACAGTCGGCCGGGTGGCATCCGCAGCAGCGGCTACGTGGCGGACGTGGACTTCGTACCCCGTTACCACGCAGCCCAGCACAACCATTGCGGCCAGCAACCCGATTAGTTTCCCCCTGGAAATCACTGTCCCTGGCCTCCGTCGGCTTGCGGATGATTGGCTGAGTACATTTTGGGCGGCTTCACCTGAGGTATGGTTCCCGTCAGAGACTTAAGGAATGCAATCAGGTCCTTCTTGTCCTGCGCGGTCAGGTTCAGCTTGAAGATCAGCTTGTCCTGGTTAGGAGCGCCGTCTCCGCCGCGATTGTAAAAGTCCACCACCTCACCGAGTGTAGCCACAGAGCCGTCATGCATATATGGCGCCGTGAGAGTGACGTTGCGCAGCGTGGGCGTTTTGAATGCGCCCATGTCCTTGGGATCGTGGGTCACCGCAAAACGGCCCAGGTCTTGAGGGTTGCCCGGAACCGGCTTGGCTCCCAGGTTGTGATATTTGTTGTCAGTAAAGTTGGGTCCGCTATGGCACTCTGAGCAGGAACCTTTACCGAAAAACACGATCAGGCCGCGCTTTTCCTGGTCGGTGAGCGCCTTCTTGTCACCGCGCGCATAACGGTCAAAGCGGGAATCAGGAGTCACCAGGGTGCGCTCGAACGTGGCGATGGCGTGCGTCACATTGTCCAGAGAGGGTTCGCTGCCAAATGCCTTCCGGAAGTCGCGGCGGTATTGCGGAACCGCGTTCAGGCGGCTCAGCAGGTGCTTCTCGTCCACCATGTTCATCTCGGCGGCCGAAAGGAGCGGCCCTTTGCACTGCTCGTCGAGAGTGGCTGCGCGCCCGTCCCAGAACTGCGCTGTATTGTAGGCGGCATTCAGAACCGTGGGCGAATTGCGCGGCAGGGTTTTGCCTCCGAAACCGCGCGCACGCGGCAAGCCGTCAGTAAACGCCAGGGACGGGTTATGGCAGGTGGCACAACTGCTGCTGAAATCTCCGGACATGCGCGTGTCAAAGAACAACCGCTTGCCCAGTTCAATCTTCGCCTTGGTCTGCGGATTGTCCGCCGGCACAGGAACCGCGGGTAAAGCGCCGAGGCCGCCGGGCAGCACCGTCATGGAATCCACCATCGCTGGCGTTATCGACGGAATTGCCGGTCTGTTTTCATCATCGGAAAAGCTTTTCATACCGAAAGTTGCTGCAACTACAAGCGCAATCGCAGCCAACTTTACGGGATAACCAATCTTCTTACGGGCCATCCTCTTACACTCCTTGCTTGGAAACTGTCGTTATGGGGTTACTCTTTGGCGGCCTGCTTTACAGGCTCCGGCGCGGAAGTTCCCGGTTCAAGCACCAGGTTTTCTGTGATCACACCCGTTTTGGGAACAACCACGGTCCGCTCCAGCATGCGTGAGCGTTCGTGCCACGCTTTCAAAATGTATTTGCCCGGAGGAATGTCGCTGATCGAAAACGATTGTCCGGGGAAAGCGCCGGCGTAATATCGGGTTGGCACCACAAAGATGCGGGCGTGCATCTGGTGGTGGATGGAGCAGAACAAGTCCACAATGCCGGTCTTGTCAAAGGTTACCGAGCGAAGCGTGCCTTTGGCATAGATGCCCAGGTTGAATGTGTTCATGCCGGTGAAGGAGTACACGTTATGGGCGACGTCATCGTCGTTCGGCATATCTACCTTCTGGCCCTTCACCGCGATCAAAAATTTGGGCGAGAACTGAAGGTTATGCTGTGAGATTCGTACCGAAGTCTCCGGCGGCTTTGTCTGGTCCTGGCCTTCCAGCCAGATCACCACATGCTCTTTCTCACCGGCAGGAGCGCCGGCGGAGGCGGAACTCACATTCGCCAGCCGTATCTTGCCGGAAATCGTACCTGCACCGGCAGGGACTGCGAAGAGCATTGCCACAACTGTCGCCGCAAGTACCAAACGCCTTTTCACAATTTTATTCTCCGAAAAGTTTGCTAAGTAATGCCAGGACAGAGGGTTCCGCGACCTGCATCTTTGTACCGCGCGCAGGCGCCGCCCAGCGGATACCCGGAAGCTTAAAGTTTCACAGGTAGACAGGCAACTTACGTTAGTAACGCCCTGCGGCTAAGCATACGGAGAAAGGAACAGATTGCTGTACTGGACCTTAGGGGTATCTCTAAGAACCTGGTAAATGGGGATTTATTAGGTTGGCTATCTTCCCTGCGGAATCGTGCTATGGATCTAATGCGACTCCGGCCACAATGGCAGGCCTTGGGTGGCTCTTCACCTTGTGAACGATCTGGTCCGCCCCGAGCTGATATTCGAGGTCGCGCGATACCATTTCGTATCTGCCTCTAAATCTCACATTGGCAACGGCATATGTAAATGTATGCAGCCACATGCCATCCACGTCGGCAAAGCTCATCAGCACGTGGACATCATGGATCCACCAGGAAGGGTTCCTGGCGGGGTTGCCCTCCAGACGGCGGATATTATAAGTTTGCTGGTCCACCCAAACCCGCCCTCGGAGCAGTTCTTTATCCTCCCGCCGGGGATTGAGTCCGAGTACATAACAATGGCGGCCATCCACTAACTCGGTTCCCAGGTACTGGAACTCGTAATTTTTTTCTGAGAGTTCCTGGCGCTCGGGATCTTTGGGCGGCTGGACCTCCTTTTTCAGGAACCGCTTTAGAACTGCTTCCCCAATGCCTCCGTGGCCGCTCTCAATCTGATACTGCTTATGGCCAGGTGGCATATAAGTAATGTGGGCAATCACCTGGGCCTTCTGCGTTTGTTCCTGATCCAGAAGCTGGTAATCCCGCTTTACCGTAAAGGCACGCTCGTACACTCGATTGCGATGCTGCGCAACCAGCATTCGAGAGACAATGGTACTCAAATCAGTAGGGCGCGACGTGGAGGCTGTTTGAGCTGCTGCACATGCGGAAATCAACAACAGTAAACATGCGTATCTGGAAAACTTCAGCAGCACCCAAACCACCTGCGTAGTTTGTTGGAAGCGATTTTTGGGTAAAAGGAGGGCCAGCAAACGGAAAGGGGTAGGATCTTCTTCGGCGCACTTCAGAGCCTCCCCGGGGCTGCCTTCAACTTACAGGGTTCGGGAACTGGGGCTGGTGTGCACAGGCGAACGTTCACAATCAGCGCCGCCCATGGATAACGGCCCCCGGTTCTTTTTCACACAGCGCCTACCGTTTCGCGCAGCTCAGGATACAGCGGGAACGCATCCGCCAGTTCGTGCACCTGCCGCCGAATGCGCGCGAGCACCTGGGCATCTTTATAGTTGTTGAGCGCTTCGGCAATCCAGGCGCCGACCTGCACCATTTCTTTCTCCTTCATGCCGCGCGTTGTGAGTGCCGGTGTTCCTATGCGAATGCCGCTCGGCTTCAGCGGCGGATTCGTGTCAAAGGGAATCGCGTTCTTGTTTACGGTAATCCCGGCCTGGCCCAGCGCGTTCTCCGCTTCGCTGCCCAGCATGCCTTTGGAAAATACGTCCATCAGGAACAGGTGCGTGTCTGTGCCGCCGGAAATCACCCGGAAGCCTTCATCCATCATCTTCTTTGCCAGCGTCTTCGCGTTGGCGACAACCTGGCGCGCGTAATACTTGAATTCCGGCTGCAGCGCCTCATGGAAGCAGACGGCTTTCGCGGCAATGATATGCACCAGCGGACCACCCTGGATTCCGGGGAAGGTGACCTTATCCACGGCGGCGGCAAATTCCTGCTGGCAGAGCACCATGCCCGCGCGCGGTCCGCGCAGCGTTTTGTGGGTGGTGGTGGTAACAACGTGGCAGTGCGGCACAGGTGAAGGATGAACGCCGCCGGCGACAAGCCCGGCGAAATGCGCCATATCCACCATATATTTTGCGCCAACCTTGTCCGCGATCTGGCGCATGCGGGCGAAATCGATGATGCGCGCATAGGCGCTCCCACCGCCGACGATCAGCTTGGGCCGTTCGCGCTCGGCAATCTGCTCCAGCTCGTCATAGTCAATGGTCTCCGTGTCTTTGCGCACGCCGTAAGGAATGATCTTGTACATCTTGCCGGAAAAGTTCAGAGGATGCCCGTGAGTTAGATGTCCGCCGTGAGCGAGGTTGAGCCCAAGGATGGGATCACCGGGCTGCAGCAAAGACATATATGCCGCCATGTTGGCCTGCGAGCCGGAGTGCGGCTGCACGTTGGCGTGCTCGGCGCCAAAAAGCTGCTTCGCGCGGTCGCGCGCCAGGTTCTCCACGACATCAGTAAATTCGCAGCCGCCGTAATAGCGTTTGCCCGGATAGCCCTCCGCATACTTGTTGGTAAAGACTGATCCCGCGGCCTGCAGCACGGCCAGG
>JBLMYN010000174.1:0-3295 GCA_050258305.1 Actinomycetota bacterium | reverse complement strand
CATCTGAGATATCGCAGCCGTGGATTTCTGCCTGGGGCAGTTCACTGGCGAGCGCGAGAGCGATGCAGCCGGAACCCACTCCCACATCCACCATCCTGATCCTGCCGGAATCGATCTGGGCGCAGGCCGCTGCGTCCTCGGCGGTCAGATTGGCCCCGTGGTGCTGGTGTTCTGCGTAATATTCCTTTACCAATTCAAGCAGAGTTTCCACCACATGTTCTGTTTCCGGGCGCGGGATGAGTACGGCGGGTGAGACAAGCAGGTCAAGTCCCCAGAATTCCTGGTGTCCGGTGATGTACTGCGTCGGGCACCCGCGAGCACGTTGCGCTATCACTTCGTTGTACTCGGCCTGCTCCTCGGCCGTAAGCTCACGCTCCGGATGCGCGTAAAGATAAGCACGCTCCCGCCCCAGCACGAACTGCAAGAGCAGCTCCGCGTTCAGGCGCGGCGAAGGAACATCATTCTCTGCCAGGATTTTGTACGCGGTGTCTTGAGCCTGTTTGAGCTGCATGATTCGCGCCCCTTGGGTTGGGGAAGTTTAGCAGGGGATGCACGTTAACCGCAAAGGGCGGAACTTACGCCACCACTTCCGCCTGGTTCTTCAGCTTTTCCGCCTGGTAATGCGTCACCAGGGCATCGATGATCGACCCCAGCTTGCCATCCATCACATCGCCCAACTGGTGCAGCGTCAGGCCAATGCGATGATCGGTGACGCGGTTCTGGGGGAAGTTATATGTCCTGATCTTCTCGCTGCGATCGCCCGAACCCACCATGGATTTGCGTTCTTTAGCCAGGGCCTGTTGCTGCTTATCCATCTCCATTTCATAGAGACGGGCGCGCAGCACGCGCATGCCTTTTTCGCGGTTCTTGATCTGCGACTTTTCGTCCTGGCAACTCACCACCGTGTTGGTCGGCAGGTGCGTGATGCGGACGGCTGAATACGTGGTATTTACTGACTGGCCGCCAGGTCCGGACGAACAGAACGTATCGATGCGAATGTCTTTGGGCTCAATCTTTACATCCACGTCCTCTGCCTCAGGCAGCACCGCAACCGTCACCGCAGAAGTGTGCACGCGCCCCTGCTGCTCGGTCTCCGGGACGCGCTGCACGCGATGCACGCCGCTCTCATATTTCAGGCGCGAGTAGACCCCGCGGCCCTCAATGATGGCAATGACTTCCTTGAGACCTCCTACGCCGGATTCGGAAGTAGAGAGCACTTCCACTTTCCAGCGCTGCGTTTCGGCGTACCGCGTGTACATACGGAACATCTCGGCGGCAAACAGCGTGGCCTCATCGCCGCCGGTGCCGGCGCGGATTTCCAGCACCACGTTCTTCTCGTCATTCGGATCTTTCGGCACCAGCAGCAGCTTGAGCTCGCTTTCCGTCGCCGCCAGCCGTTCCTGCAGACGCGTGAGCTCTTCCTGGGCATACGCGCGCAGGTCGGCGTCAGACTCTTCGGCAATCATCGCCTTGCTCTCATCGATCCCCTTTTGCAGGTCCTTGTATTCCCGATATTTCTCCACGATCTCTGAGAGTTCGCTATGCGCCTTGGCGGTCTTCTGGTACTTGGACGAGTCGTTGATAACCTCCGGCGATGCCAGCGCTCTGGTCAGCTCGTCATATTTCGATTCGATTTGGTTCAGTCGTTCAAACATATCGTCAATTCCTGTTCTTTGGCGGCGAAGTGATCACGCCGCCGCTCCTTTTTGAGCGCGACACTTATCAAGAAACGCAACATACGCAGCGCCGCACTGCTTCACATTTTCCAGCAGAGGCATGTGCCCGGTTTGTTTCATGATCAGCACTTCAGAGTCTGCGATGTTTTTGCGAAACAACTCCGCGGCGGAAACATGAATCAGTTTGTCGTCGTCGCCCCACACGATAAACGTAGGCGCCTTAATCTGCGCCAGCAGTTCCATCAACGGCTGGCTGTTTGCCTGTATCTCGTCAAAAATCCGTTGCGTCTTTTGAGCTCCTCGAATGGTCTGCTGCGCCATGTACTTCAGCACCGTGCCCGGGACAAAAGGACGCTTCACAAACAGGTTTTTCATCAGCCGCTCAAAACTCTCCAGGGATGAAACCACCAGCCAGTTATCGCCCCTGGCCACTGACCGGGCAAGCTCGCTCTGCTCCGGTTCCGTGATGCCATGCGGCGCGATCAACCCCAGAGTGATTACCTCGCCTGGATATGTGGCCGCATACCGGGCGGAAATGCCTCCTCCCATCGAGTGCCCCACCAGGTGGAACCGCTTGAGACCAAGCTGCGTCACAAACTGGTGCAGCCGCTCAATCTGCGCCGGATACCCGTACGACGCGGCATCGGTACGGGTACTCTCGCCCCAGCCGGGCAGATCGGGGGCAATCACGCGATAGCGTTTCGTCAATTGTGCAGCGATTCGGTTCCAGCTATCTGCGGTGGCGTTGAATCCATGCACCAGAACCACCGGTTCGGCATCAGGTTTGCCGCCCTCGGAGTAAACAATTCGATGGTCGCCCACCTGCAAGCTGTTCCTCCGCAGCCCGCTCAGGGACCGTTCAAGACCTATCAACATCGTCGCCAGCGACATCATTTCCCTCCGTAGATTGCAGTCCACATTCCCGCAATGGCAGCTTCGACACACTCCTTGAACGCATCTTTAGAATGCGAATCGGGTTGCGGGTCTGGAGAATGGTTGAAAAAAGACGAACGGATATTTACGCGGCGGGCGCCGCTAGAGCTTCGAGATGTTATGGATGGAGCTCACAACTATCCTTATGCTATCACGACTTCGATCAACGCCGGTTGGCGCCGGTCACACGCGGTTCGGCGCGCAAGCCGGCCTCACCGCGATTTCCAGCTAGGCAATCACCAGCTCCCCGCCATTCTTCTTTTCCAAGTCCATGGCAAGGTCCAGGGCCTTGATGGCGCATTCCACCTGATCGTCTGAAGGGGGCTGGGTTGTAATCCGTTGCAGCCAGAGTCCGGGTTTGGTCAGCAGCGCGAAAACAGACTTGCCGTGCTTCGCTGAGAAGCGAATCAGCTCGTAAGAGACAGACGCAATCACCGGCAGGAACACGATACGCAGCGCAAATTTGGCCCAGAATCCCTGCAGCGGGAAAGCCGCATACACAAAGATGCAGATCAGCATGATCGTCATCAGAAAGCTGGTGCCGCAGCGGGGATGATACGTGGAATACTGCTGCGCCTGCGCGATGTCCGGCATGCCGTGATCTTCAAAGGCGAAAACGGTTTTGTGCTCGCCGCCGTGGTAGTGGTAAATCCGTTTGATGTCCTTGAACAACGAGATGCCCCAGA
>JBLMYN010000173.1:0-2584 GCA_050258305.1 Actinomycetota bacterium | reverse complement strand
ACGTGATGCTGATTTCGGTAACCGAGCGGACACGCGAAATCGGCCTGCGCCTGGCCGTCGGCGCAACTGAGAGCGACGTCCAGCGGCAATTCCTGCTCGAGGCCTTGTTGATGAGCGGGATCGGAGGCGTTTTTGGAATTGTGCTTGGAGTAGTGTTGTCCTACGCCATCGCGGCAGGCTTTGGCTGGCCGGTGCTGGTCTCAGCCGGCGCCATTGCGGCCGCCGTGGCCGTATCGATGGCAGTTGGCATCTTCTTTGGATACTATCCCGCGCAGAAAGCCGCGCGTCTGGACCCCATCGAAGCGCTGCACTACGAGTGAGCTTGCATGTCATTCACCACCATATTCCGTGAAGCAATGACGGCCCTCAGCCGCAACCGGGTCCGCAGCCTTCTGACGATGCTCG
The DNA here is from genome assembly GCA_050258305.1 of Actinomycetota bacterium. GTDB lineage: Bacteria > Acidobacteriota > Terriglobia > Terriglobales > Acidobacteriaceae > Angelobacter. The sequence continues at coordinate 2,179 of JBLMYN010000173.1, read as the reverse complement.
GCATCATCATGGGAGTGGCAGCCTTCATCTGTGTGGTCGCCGTAGGCGACGCGGGCTCAAGCCGTGTCCAGGAGCAGCTCAACAACGTGGGCGACAACATGATCTGGGTGGAAGCAGGCAGCCGCGCTCGCAGCGGTGTTCGCATTGGCAGCCGCGGCATCAAGACCCTGACCGTCGGAGACAGCAAAGCGGTGCTGGAGCAGGTTCCGGGTATAAAAAGCGCTTCGCCCAATGTGGATGGCCACATCCAGGTGGTTTACGGAAACCGCAATTGGGGGACGCACTACCGCGGCGTAAGCCCGGATTACTTTGAGATCAGAAGATGGGAGGTACGGCTGGGCTCGGCTTTTACCGACGACGACGTGGTGAAGAACGCGGCTGTTTGTGTTCTGGGACAGACCGTGGCCACCAATCTGTTCGGCGACAATGACCCAATCGGCAAGACCATCAATATCAGCGCCGTTCCATTCAAGGTCATCGGCGTAACGCAAGCCAAAGGGTTTTCCTCCACTGGCTGGGACCAGGACGATTTCGTGGTCATGCCTTTGACGACCGTGCAGAAGCGGATCACGGGAACCGAGTGGCTGGACGACATCTTTTTCTCGGCGCGCTCGCGCCAGGAGATACCGGAGGCGACAAAGGAGATTACTGCGCTGCTGCGGGAACGCCATCACCTCCACGCAGGCGATGATGATGACTTCAATATCCGCGCTCCAGAAGAGCTGATTCGAACCCAGCTTGCCGCGGCGAAAATCTTTACCTTCCTGCTCGGCAGCGCCGCATCACTTTCCCTTCTGGTCGGCGGAATCGGCATTATGAATATCATGCTGATATCCGTCACCGAACGCACCCGGGAGATTGGATTGCGCCTTGCGGTAGGAGCAACGGAGGAGCAGATTCAGGCCCAGTTCCTGACCGAGGCGGTTCTCATCAGCCTGATTGGAGGCGCCCTGGGCGTGCTGACCGGCGTGCTCGGGTCTTTCCTGCTGCAGAATACGCTGCACTGGGAGATGGAGCTGACGTCCGGCACAATGGCGGTTGCCGCGGCCTTTTCCGCAGTGGTTGGAATCTTCTTCGGCTTTTATCCCGCAAGGAAGGCTTCCCGGCTCGACCCGATTGAGGGACTGCGGTACGAATAGTGTTGACCTGACGCTACTTTCTCTGTCGCAAAAACTCCGCTATAAACAACCGCAGCGTATATCGCGAGTTCCCACAAGCAACGGAGACTCTCTTGAAACGATCCGCCACCCTGCTCGTCATTGTCCTATTGTTCGTGCCGGCGTTAAACGCACAGTCGCCCTTCGACAAAATCTGGCGCAAGATTGGGGGCGCGACCCAGGAACGGAACGGCGGCCGGCTCACTGACGACAAGATCACGGCCGGGCTGAAAGACGCGCTCCGGGTTGGCACGGGCAGAGCGGTAGCCGAGACTGGCAGGCCGGATGGCTTTCTCAAGAATGCCGCCATCAAGATCCTGCTGCCGCCAAAGCTGCGCAGCACCGGCAAAACCCTGCGCATGGTGGGGCTGGGGTCGCAAGTGGACGCACTCGAGGTCGGCATGAACCGCGCCGCCGAACAGGCGACCCCACAGGCCGAACAGATTTTCCTGCATGCAATCATGCGCATGAGCTTCAGCGATGCGCGCCGGATTCTTAAGGGCGGGGATACCGCCGCCACGGATTACTTCAGGAACCAGAGCTCAGAGGAATTGACGCAGGCATTTGCGCCCATCGTCCATCAGGCCATGGAGAACGTCGGCGTGGTCCGGCAATACAACAAGGTGATGCGAAATCCCATGGCGGCCTCGCTCGCCGGCGACAGAGATTTCAGCCTGGATGACTATGTCGTGGGAAAGACGGTGGATGGATTGTTTTACATGCTCGGAGAAGAAGAAAAAAAGATCCGTAAAGATCCGGCGGCCCAAACGACAGCAATTCTGAGAGAGGTCTTCGGCAGCATTGCTGCGGGCCGTTAGGATTTACTGGGGTGGCCTGTTTCAGGCACAGCCCGCTTTAGGGCACCGTAATCGGGGTGTTCGTGGTGCCGATCAGGTTTGTCGTCCTGTCGATCACTGCAAGCTTCAGCGTGTAGGTCCCCGGTTTCAACGCAATCTCCTGCTGGCAGGGGAAGTATTGCTTCATCAACTGCTGGTAGACCTCCGGCTTGAGCTCGGCGTTCC
>JBLMYN010000172.1:0-8047 GCA_050258305.1 Actinomycetota bacterium | reverse complement strand
GTCAAAACCAATCGATGGTCGTTCCCCTCTCCTTCAGTTTGAAATGTGATCTGCGTCACGCTTCTTTGTGGCAAAGACCGAATTCAAGTAAGGTCGCGCGGCTCTGCGAATCTTCTCTGCGGGCGTCAAATCAGAAATCGGTCATCAAGGATTCCACAGTCGGGCCCATGGCATCCCTGCAGGAACGAATTCCGAACCGCGCTCAAGAGATAACAACACCTGAAGTACAGGTATTCATAGACGGTCTTGAAAGGAGCAATTCCATGAAGCGCAACAGGCTTATAGCATTTTCCAGCTTAGCTTTTATTTTCCTGCTTTCAAATATTACCGGGGCGTTTGCTCAGCACCCGGGACCGCAGCCACGGCCCATGGCGGCGATGGGAACAGTTGACTCGCAGAGTGACACCATCGGGGCGGATGGCGTAGTTACCACCAGTATCATAAGCGCTACAAGCCCGCTCGCCCCCGGAACTTCAAACCAGCTTCCCTACGTGGAGAGCAACATGTATGACGGACTTGGCCACGAAATGGTGAACACGCTACCATCAACTCCCACAGTCCCGTTTAACCTTATTGATGCAGATGTACAGAAGTCGCCAATCGACAAGACTTCGCCGAAGGATGATCTCAACCAACTCCTCGCTGACATCCAGAGCGCCGCGAACAATGGCGTTGTCGACCAGCAAAAGATTCAACTCGCACTGGACATTCTGGAAGGAAATCCAATCGCGAACCGCCAATACAGCGGATTCCCGTTGCTGCACTACAACGGACCGAACAAACTCGGGGCAGTTGTTCCCATTTTTGACGCCTCCGGCGCCAAGATTGGCGGCAACGTCAACATTCACCAGATCTGGTATGACAATCACATCGAATCCGATACAGCGATGCTGGACGTGAGCCAGGTACTGGATGTGCCATGGACGGTAACCTACACCATTGACGTACTCAACGCAGGCGCCGACGATTTCTCGCCCTTCGTCATGTATTTTGACGACCCTTCTCTCAGCCCTCCCGGAATGCCGCCGCTGCCTCATGTTGCCATGGACGCGGCGTTTTATCCGCTCTCGGAAGGTCAGCGCTATGTCATCAAGCTCAAGCAGGCGCCGGCGAAGTATTACAACCTGACGTACACGTGGGGATGGCGTATTCACCCTCCGCGCGTCCAGGTAACGGAAAAAGTCTCCAAGATGGCGCCGGATGCCACCGGCGTTCCGCGCAACCTGCTGTGGTGGGAAACTTCAGTATTCGGAGCGAATCCTCGCCAGGACGAAGCCAGCAAGCTGTTTGCGATCGGCCAGATTGGAGAACTGTCGCCTGCCAAGCGCATTTGGCAGGACTTGAGGAACGCGAGCGGCTCGTCACCCGCCCAGGTTGTCACGGCGATCTCTGATGCCATGATTTCCTTCCGGGACTGGAGCGATCGCACGCACCTGCCGCGGGGCGTGCAGGCTGATCCCAATGCTGACGTCACGCTCTTTTATGTGAACAACACGATTTACGGGAATGTGACCACTTTCAACAACTTCACCGGTCGCGGTTCGATTTTCAAAGCCACCCTGTTGAATGGAGACCATTTTGTCCATGCTTACGTGAACGTGGATTTCGGTGGCTCACGCGGCTGGGAAAACCAGTTTCAGAATTCCGGCGGAGCGGGCAGCTCCCACACCTTTGGGCGGGTCCATTGGTGGATGAACACGGCCATGCCCTTGAATTCAATTACGGTCCCGCCCGCATCGGCGGACGGAATTGCTCCTGGCCAGCATCGTGTTCAACTCACGTTGAATTACGATCCTCCGCAGCGGCTCTCACTCTACCAGTTTGATCCTTTGCACCATGATGTGGCGGTATATTCGCTGCATTGATACATCGCGGCTGCCTGGCGGCTGTCCCTTCAGGGCCGTCAGGCAGTCGCTTCTCCAGCGTGGAATTCGCAATCGGAAACCGGCAATGATAATGATGAAGAAGCGAACGATTGAGAAGCCGCGCAAAACCAGGATGAACCCAGTCCAGTTCCGACCGGCAAACAACAGGATGCAAACTCTCCGCCATCGCCGGTTGCATATTGGAGCCCTACTGGTGCGTGACTGCTCCCGCACTGGCGTTGGACAACGCCAGCTTTATCTCATTTTCTATCACGCTGCGCGAGCTTGCACCGGGAACTTGATCGGTAATTCTGCCGTTAGCATCGATATAAATGCTCGTGGGCAGACCCTTTACAAAATACTGATCGGCAAGCGCCTGATTGGCCATCAGGATCGGATAGTTTACCCGAACGTTGCGAAGAAACTTGCGGACTGCCGGCGGGGATTGATCCATGGCCAGCCCCAGAATGACGAGGCCTTGCGGACCGTATTGCTTCTGAAAAGCAACCAGCCATGGGATCTCGTGCTTGCATGGCACGCACCACGTCGCCCAAAAATTCAGCACAACCGCCTTGCCTTTAAAATCCTTCAAGCGAACGGTTTTCCCATCAGGTGTTTTCAGGGTGAAATCGGGAGCGTCGGGCAACATTTCCGCCTGTGCTGCAGCCAGAGCGGCTGGTTCGCTAGCGAAGGCCTCTGGTTCTCCCGTGCGGGAGAAACTGAGGACGGCGACCGATGCGAGAACAACAGCGCCTGCAAGTCTGCGGAATCGGACTGCATTCGATTTCATTTGATTGCCCTGGAGGCAACCGAGGGACTTGTACCTCCGAGATCATGCACATGGTACGGCGCCAATTCATGAGCGACGTCTGAATTTTTGTTCCAAAACTCCTGCGCTATGGGCTCGGCTGCCACATCTTCTTTTCTGTGTTCAAAAATTCTTATTTGCTCCGCCGCCCTGGCCTTCATGCCCAATTGATCGTAGATGTATGAAAGGTAGTAATTGGCGGTGAGGTCGTCAGGATTGATCTTCTGCAGAGCTTCAAATTGCTCGCGAGCCTGCGCGAACTGGTGCTGGACATAGTACGAGTAGCCGAGTTCCTGCCGGGCCTGCCGGAATCTTGGATAGGCCGCGACAACTGGTTCGAGCGCAGCAATGGCTTCGCCGAATCTGCCCTGCAGCCTGTAGATCGCTCCCAGGTGATAGCGCGCGCGAAGGTTAGCGGGATCAATCGTAAGCGCCTGCTTCAGTTCCGCCAGCGCGGGTTCAAAAGCCGGCGCCCTCGCCTTGGCCAGAAAGAGATTACCCGTTCCATCAGGAGTGCCGCCCAATTTCAGCCCCTGCGCGCCAAGCCCGTCAGCTCCCTCTCGCCAGTGATCAAGTAGTTCCGTGTACATCGCGAAGGCCACGTTCGTGTATGCATCTACGTATTTTGGATTGAGAGAAATAACCTTCTTGAAGGCTGCAGCGGCCTTTTCATACTGAACCTCCCCGAGAAGCGCGATTCCATAGTTGTTCCAGCGCAGATAATCGGGCGCGTTGCCTGTATGAGCTTTTGGAACATTCTCCCCAATGCGGACGACCAGGCTGCGGGATGCCATCTCGACGACGGGATAGTTGGACGTGTGCTGAAGAATGTAATCTGTATACTTCTGCCGGAATCTCCGGTATTTCAAAGTTGCAGTCAGGGTAAGCGGGCCTCGGATTCCAGCCGGGATTCGGAACCGATAGCGAGCCAGATCAGAGCTTCCGGGCAGGATTGTGTTGTCATACGAACGGATATGAGTGTCCCAGACCTGATGAAGGCCTACAACCTTCCCCGAGCTTGTCAGCAGCCGGTTTGTATATGAGTGCGCCTCCGGATCGCGCACACCATTTTTATCAAGAAAGCCACTGCGGTAAATCTCTTTGCCCGACGCGTCCGTCACAGTGAAGGCAAGCCAGCTCTCGTAGATGTCCCGCTGCTCAGGCACCAGACTGTGACCGATGCCGTCGTTCTGAATCACGATGTCAACCGTAACAGAGTCTCCGGCATTCAGGCTGAAGCTCTGCTCCTCGATGGGAGCAATCAGAGCACCATTGTTTTTGTTCATCCCGAAGATGTCTATGTTCACAGCCTTCTTAAGGAAGTCTTTTGTTCTCCGGAGTTGTTCAGCGTAGCCATAATAAGTCGGGATTGCGGTATTGGCTGCCACCCAGCGATGTGAGCGGACATGGCCTTCCTGCGCTGCGTAGTCATGCGGCGCTGATTCCGCCGGCATGTGGCAGCTCTGGCAAGTGACTGCGGCAGCTTTCGTGTAAAACGGCGCCAATGACTGTTTTGACCAGGATGATCTCTGCCATTCGTCGTACACGGTAAAGGCCCGGAGCCAGCGGTACCCATTCAAAGACTTGGGAATGGCCGCCTTGTGGCAGGAAGCGCAATACTCGGGAGTGCGGTAGAAATCCCGCATCACCGCCCGGCTGTGTAAGTCGGGCCGGGCCAGAATATCGTTGAACGGGGCCTCGCCCGGAATGGGCGTTCCATCTTCACGCACCATGACCGCCGGCACTCCCAATACGTAGCTGCCGGTTCCACTCGTGTTCTGTATCTTCTGGATTGAGTGGCACACCATGCAGGTCACACCTTCGCTGTCGAACGGCCGCTGTAATTTGGAGCCACTGGTCAATGCGCCGGAAAACAACGCTATGGGGTTGTGACACCCTTCGCAGTGGCGAGACGCCTCAATCCCTTTCTCCTTAATGAGGATTTCGACATTGCGCAGGTAAAAGGGTTCACGAAATGAGTTGGCATGGGCAGACTGCCGCCATTGTGCATGGATGTCCGCATGGCAATGCGCGCAGTACTCCGCGGAGGGATAAGCACTGGAAGGAATGAAACTCCCGCTGGCCGTCTCTGCGTGACTCGGCAAAAAAGGCTGTTTCCCAAAAGGCAGATCGTAGGTTTTCAGGATCGTCTGAGAGTAGCTTTCGTCCGAATCAGAATTTTGGGCCCTCGCCAGGGGCAGTCTTGCAGGCAGCAGAATAAGGAAGCACACGACGATGATCAGACGACAGCGGTGGACGAACAAGCAGATTTTAGAGGATTGAGCAGGCATACGAGAGCGTTCAATTGGGAGGGCGGGAGGACAATTGTCCTCTCGCCCCCGGGTGTTGCAGCAAATCAATTCGATTGGCTCCGGCCGTCGATTGCGCCGTTGGTTGTGCCAGGGCAGAAGTTTCCTGTCTGCTGCAGGCAATTGAAGTTGTCGAATACAGCCGGAGAAACGTGCGTTCCGTCTGAGCGAGTGACATCTTCTGCGAAAGTAATCTTGCCGGTCTGATTTTGCGCGATGCCCCCGAACCGGGGGTCAGGAACGATGGGTCATATCACCCAGGGGAAACCCTGGCTCCCATCGAGATTGCGCGTGACAAGCTGGAAAACGCCTTGCTGGACGAGACTGTTGATGTCCGCGAGGTTGTTGATGACAGCAGTGCCGTCAGTCCCAACGCCGTTCATCTGCCCAAACGGCGCCAGAATCTGCTGCCCCGCCGGGCTTGCGCCAAAGGGAGTGACCTCAACAAACTCAAGAATCCACAAACCGAGGGGGTCCTGGCCCAGATAACCGCCGCTGGTATCAAAGAGGTTATCTTGCCTTCTGTTGCCGAGGGCGGGACTTAGAATGTACGTGCCATCCGATTGCCGCTTGGGGAAAATGAACGCCATGCGCCGATTCGCAATTTGCCGGGCATCATCGCCACTGCTATCGGTGTTGAAAGTGCTTGGGGTCACAAACCCCATGATGTTGTAGAACAAGATGCTTCCGTCGAAGGCAAAGCCGGAAGTGATCTGTAAAACCTGGGTCTGGTTCTTGTCCTGATCAAGGTTGGGGCACGGCGCCGGGTCGCCCGGCTGACAGATTGCCCAGTTCAGAGAGTTATTGGTCGACGTGCCGACGCGCTGGAGAATATTCGCCGGGTTGATTCCATGGTCCAGGTAGTACTGGTCCGTAAAATCAAACGGCGGTGGATTCGTCTTTTGTCCATCCTGAGCCGAAAGTCGCAAAGGAATCAGCGACAGCGCGCCCAAGGCGAACAATAGAAGAACAACGCGTCTAGCACACAGGCTGCCAAGGCAGTCATTGCTCATCTCTACCGTCCTTTAATTTGTGTTTGGCACAGCGAGTGCCGTGTAGGGGTCTCTCCCACGCCCAACCCGGAATGGACGCGCGGCAGTACCAGAGCAGGAAATCCGTCTTGAGATGCAAGATTCCGCAGCGCTGGATTCCTTACACTGCTTGTCGCCAATTTTTTGAAAAAAGGACACTTCATGAAGACCCACGCCCAATTTTCTGGCGTACCGCCGCTTTGGCCGGCCTTGTTTTTCCGGCAACAGCTTTTCGGGATCCGCTACTCGGCATCAGTCAGGCGCAGCTCCGGTACCTCCATGAAGACTAAGGAGTTGCCTTTTTTTGCCGGCGCGAGGGAGTTTGTCGCCACCTCGCCTCCGCTGGAGCTTGAGAGCGTTTTTCCAGGAACTCCGCGATTTCTGAGGAAAATCAGCGCCGAAAGGCGGACAGAGAAGGCTCGATTTCTACCCCAAGCCCCTCCGCGATGCGGTTGACAAAGTTCATATACGAAGCGGCCAAGTTGATCTCAAGCACCGCACGGTCGGAAAAACCAGCGTCTCGGAGCGCGGTTATAAGTTGTTCGCTCACCGAAGCCGGGTTCACGGTGAGTTCACGAGCGTATCGCAGCATTACCCGCTCTCCAGGAGTCAGACCGTGCCAGTCAGAGCCATTGCTGAGAGCATCTACCAATTCTGAATTCCCGGTCAGACGAAGCAGACCTGCTCCGTGGTGCCGTATTCAATACTGACATCTGTTGGCAGTTGAGACGGCAACAGCTATCATTTCGCGATGTTTGCGGCTCAGTTCACCGGGGGCATGCATCGCGGCACGATAAACGGCCAGATGGACCTGCAGGACATCTGGCGCCAAGCTATGGATCTTAAGAATGTTGGCCAGATCGCCAGCTTGCCGGCGCTGTTCCGCATAGATCGCTTTTAAGACGGCATCAGCGTCAGGTTCATTGACGGTCTTTATCCAAGCCATGCTCCCGCTCCTGTGAGCTTTTGATTGCGGTCAGCGTCTCGTTCCAACTCGGGATGTCGGGAACGGACTGGCTTACGCGACGCCAGCGCTCTCGACCGTCGGGCCCGATCAGGACCGTTGTGCGGAGTGCGATATCCGTCCCGCCATGCCCGCCTTCATGCAGAAGGCCGTATCTTTTGATGACCGTCGCACCCGGATCACTCAGAATCGTGAACGTCCTGTCCCCTACCTTCTCCCAGACCTCGTGAGCGTGTTGCGGAGCATCCACACTGATCGGGACCAAACGGACATCGAGCTTAGACAAATCATCGCTGTGCCGCGCGAACTCGCGCAGTTCCGTCATGCAGTAGGGTCACCAATAACCACGGTAGAAAAAAAGAAGAACCCAGTGACCACGCTGGTCGGAAAGCCTGAACGACTTGCCATCCTGATCTTTCAGCGTGAAATCTGGCGCAACCTCGCCTTTTGCAGAGGCAATTTGCGGTTTCGGGTATGGTTGGCCTTGGGGAAAAGTCATCGCAGCGGTAGTGACGATTAGAACCCACAGCAGGGCAGGATTCCGCATACATATGAAGATACACGAGCGTTCTTCTGGTTACGGAACAGGTGAGGCTGCGGTAACGTTTGGCAGGGTTCTGTATCGGGCTGCCAGCGAGCGTTTGGAGACGGAACCCGAAGCATGGCGTAAGTTCGCGGATGAGGATGAAAAGCGCTCTGTGCGGGGCTCTAATCTCTCCGTGGTTCTGGCCGGCAACGCGCTGCAGCGTATCGCAGCAGGCGCGACCGGAGTCCTGGGGCGCTGATGTCCTCCGACAACCGGGCTAAAAGGAGGGAGAGCCGAGACCGGCCAGCGTGATGTCGGCAATCAACTCGCGGACGAGGGCAATTCTCGGGGATTGGGAGCCAAGGTCCAACACACAACGGTTCCAAGTTGAGTGATGCTGATTTCGCAAGTGCCTGAAAAGAATGGCTCCTCAGGTAGGACTCGAACCTACAACCCTCCGGTTAACAGTTGCGGAGACGGAACTAAGGCGGATTGCGAGGAATAGCGATGTGCTTGAAAATTCGGGAGAATTGCAGCCCGCCGC
>JBLMYN010000171.1:0-19942 GCA_050258305.1 Actinomycetota bacterium | reverse complement strand
CCGCAATCTGAAGCGGCTGGCGGCCCGCGCCATGATGGGTCTGGGGCGGACCGGCTCCAGCGGAAGCAACGGCAGCGGCGACTTTGTGATTGCGTTTTCTGCGGCTCCCTCGCTGCGTATCAATGCAAGCGAACCTACGCAGACGGGCGCGGAACTCGGAAATGAGAGCATGTCGCCCCTGTTTGAAGCGGTGATTGAGGCCACGGAAGAGGCGATTTACAACTCGCTATTCCGGGCTTGCGACATGACGGGAAAGGAAGGACACACCGTGAAGGCGCTGCCGCTCAAAGAGACGCTGGAGATCCTGCGGAAATGCGGCGTCGTGCCGCAGAAATGAACAATCTTGCGGTCGCGCAGCTGCCCGCATGGCTTGCCATCACACGGCGGCGCAGAAGACGCGTTCGAAGCAGTATTCGTCAATGACAGCGGCGATCGCCATGTTGCCGCTTTCCTGTCCGGAGCGGACAACTCTGCCCGTGCAGTTCACGAGCACGTCGCTGTCCGTGCCCAGCACGGCCGCTGGCAGCACAATGCGGAAGTGAATCACGGTATCAACCGCGAGCACTGTTTTGGTGTGGAACAGAACGCCGCCGGCGGAGATGTCGGCGGTCTCGGCGAAATATTCGCGGGCGTCCGCGGTGCGGACCGTTATGGGGAGCCTGAGCGGAAAGCGGACTGAACTACGGGAATCCTTCACCCATGCACCTCTCACCGCGGTTATACACCCCTGCCAATTTGCGCCAAAGATTACTTTCGTCCTTTCGCGAAACCAAAGGACATGCGCCTGCGCAGCGGCTGTCGCGTTACATGGGCAAGCCTGGCCAGCACCCGCGAATTCTTAAAAGCGAGTGACTTCCGTGAAGTTGAAATCGCGCACCTTCATGGCGGGGACCACCATGTCGAATGACTCTTCGCCGCTGGAGCGCACGGCCCGGCTCATGGCGTCCACTTTGTTCAGAGTCTCAATCAGGCTCTGATTAAAGCGGAAATTGCGGATGCCGCATTGAATTTTTCCGTTTTCTACCAGGAAGGTGCCGTCCCGCGTCATGCCGGTGAGGATCTTTTCGTAGGGATCAACCTCGCGTATGTACCAGAATCGCGTCACAAAGATGCCCCGCTCGGTGGAAGCGACCATCTGCTCCGTGGTCTGCTCTCCTCCGGGAGTGAGATACACGATGTTGACCGGGGCCTCACCCATTTCATTCGGCAACGGGAATCCGTGGCCCGTGACGGAGATTGGCCCCACGCCGGCCGCGTGGTCTGATTTGCGCATCTTCTCCGCCGTGCCCCGGGCATAGACCAGGCTCTTGATCACGCCGTTTTCAACCAGGCTTACGCGGCGGCGGCTGACACCTTCACCGTCAAAGGGAGTATTCGATTGCAGCGGATGATAGACGTCGTCGGCGATGCTGATGTTGTCGCCGAACAGCTTCGTACCAACACGGTTGTTGAGGAAGGAGCGCTGGTCCAGGATGGCCAGGCCGCCGAAATCCCAGAACATGAAGCCGGTGAGGTCCAGCACCGCAGCCGGCTCAAGAATTACCGTGTATTTGCCCGCCGGCAACTCGCGCGGATGGCGTGAGCCGAGCGCTTTTTGTGCCGCAACTTCCGCCAGTTGCACGGGATCAATCTGCGTGACGTCCGGCGAGTTCGCCTTCTGCCAGCCGGAGGAATCGTCGGCCAGCATGGTGATGGAAACTTCCGCCGAGGTTTGCCGGTGAAACGCGCTCAGGCCGTTGGAGTTGATCAGCGCATCCGTGTGCTGCGAACTGGAATAGATGCCGGCCGTCACCAGAGCGTTCTTTTTGGCAACGCCGACAATCTTCCCGACAGCGTCCGCCCGGCTGGCCGGGGTGATGGCCGCGGTGACATCAAACCAGCGCGATGGAGGAGTGACGTCGCCTCTGGCTTCGGCGGGTTGCGCCATGGGCAGCCGTTCCGGGTCGGGCTCCTGTACCCTGGCCATGCTCTCCGCAGCCTGGACCGCGCGCTTTAAGCTCTCATCATCAAAGCGGTTGGTGGTGGCGCGGGCTGTTTTGCCGTCGAAAGCAACCCGGATGGACGCGATTTCATTCAGCTCGGAAACGTTCTGATGAATAGTATTGTTGGCGAACCGCGAGAGGGAATAGTCGGTGGAGGAAAAGATCACTTCCACCTCATCGACGGACGAGAGCTTTTTGACTTTGTCGAAAACCTGTTGCGCGCGTGCCTGATCCAGCATCGTTCAGTTTCCCTTATAAGCGGTGCCGACTTTTACGTTACGAAATCTTGCCGGCGCGGCGCCATGGCCGGTGCCCATGGTCTGCATCGGTTGGCCTTTGCCGCAGTTGGGCGTACCCCAGAGCGTCCACTGGTCGCGCGAGCAGATGGCGTCCATGGAATTCCAGAACTCAGTTGTGATGCCTGAGTACGACGGGTTCTTGTACATCCTACCCAGCTTGCCGCCCTTGATTTCCCAGCCGATTTCCGTCCCAAACTGGAAGTTGTAGCGTTTGTCGTCAATGGACCAGGAACGGTTGGTCTGCATGAAGATGCCGTCGTCTGTGTCGGCAATGAGCTGGTCGAAGGTGAGTGGCTTTTCTCCGGGCAGGATGCTGATGTTGGTCATACGGATCAACGGAATGCGGTTCCAGCCCTCTGCGCGCATGGTGCCGTTGGAGCGACGCTCGCCGATGGCGTCCGCGGTTTCGCGCGAAGAAATGTACCCGGTAAAGAGGCCGTTGCTGATGATGGGCGTGCACTGGGCGGCCACGCCTTCGTCATCATAAGCGAAGGTCCCCAGGCCGGGGCCGTGCCGCTCGGTGGCATCGGCAACAACGTTGACGATATCACTGCCGTAGCGGAGCGCGCGCAGCTTATCCAGCGTGAGAAACGATGTCCCGGCGAAGTTGGCTTCCATGCCCAGCACGCGGTCCAGTTCAATCGGGTGCCCGATGGATTCATGAATCTGCAGCCCGAGCTGCGAGGAGTCCAGCACCAGCGTCATATTGCCCTGCGGGCATTGCTCCGCCTTGTGCAGGGCCACCGCCTCTTCACCGATGCGGCGCGCATTCTCCAGCAGCTTCAGCTCGCCGATCAGCTCATAGCCTTTGTTCTGGTACTGCCCGCCAAACGAGTTCGGGTAGGAGCGCTTCTGGATTTCAGTTCCCGCAAAGGAATAGGCAACGAAGCCCGCGCCAGTGTTGTAGCGCGTCTGATGGATGTCTGAGCCCTCGCTCGAATAGAACCACTGCTCGTAGCGGCCCAGATGCAGGTTGCTCTCGGCCAGAGTCACGCCTTGCACACTCAGCAGGTCGTTGTCGATCCGTGTCAGCAGATCAAGATTCTCGTCCAGCGACGTTGTAAAAGGATCAATTTTGCACGGTGTGCTCCAGTCAATTTGCGCCGGTGGTTCGGGAGCAAGCCGCACCGGATGTTCCTTCACCCTCGCTGACGCCCGGGCAATCTCCACTGCCTTGGCGGCAGTGCGTTCCACGGATTCGCGTCCAAGATCGTCGGTGGAGGCGAAGCCCCAGGAGTCGTCCACGATTACGCGCACGCCCACGCCAAGCGAATCAGAACTCGCAGCGTGCCCCACCTTGCCGTTCTTCGTAGCCAGCGAGCGTTGCCTGTCATCCACCACCCGAACATCGGCGTACGTGGCGCCGCGCTGCTGTGCGATATTGAGTGCCCATTCAGCTATTTGTTTCATGCTTGAAGACCGATCCGTCTAACGCACCAAATGATGATGATAAATGAATTTTAGAAAGCAGTTTTGCAGCTTTGTTTGTTATCAGTGCTCTAAACTTACGTAGTGTCCAGAAAACCCGCGCTCATGAAAGTGGTGAACCTGGAAGAAGGCATGCCCCAGGTTGAGCAGGCGCGCCTGCGCATGCAGCACGAGTTGCACACCGCGCGGGCGCAGGGATATGCGGCGGTCAAGCTGATTCACGGCTACGGATCGAGCGGAGTTGGCGGTGTATTGCGCACAGAGCTGCAGAAGGAGCTGCGCCTGGCAGTGAGCAGCGGGACGGTGCGCGGCTGCATCGCCGGGGAAGACTGGCGTATCTCTGACGAGGGCACCTGGCGCCTGCTTAAGCAGCTTCCGGAATGGAAACAGGATGCCGACCTGGGAAAAAACAATCGCGGGATCACGATTGTAGTTCTTTGAACGAGTCCCGCCGATTGATTGTTCAAATAAGCTGCCTGCAGATATGAATCACTGCTCCTGGCCGCCGCTGTCCCTGACGGAAATCTGGCCATCTTCGGTGATGGAGACCTGAGGCACGCCCTCGTCGCAATCCTGATCGGTTTTGCGAACACGGAATCCAGTGCCCGGCTTCCAGTAGAGAGCGCCAATCCACACGCAGCCTGCGGGGACTTCGGCGTCGCCCGGTTGTGGCGGCGCCAGCTCTCTGGCCGAAGATGCCGCCGGCCGAACATGGACTGTCGCAGCCGCCATTCCGCCTTGTTGTTCGATCGAGATTGCCGTTCCGTCATGCGCATCGGCTGCGCAGGAGCCATAGGTTGAACCGTCGCTTGCGACACGCACAGCGCTGGCGACGAGCTTGCCGTTCGCGGCTTCAACGCCGATCCAATACACAACATGCACCGGTTGAGAAGAGCCTTGTTCCGCGCCCGCCTGCGCGCCGGACGTCATCACCACCTGCAGAGCGTGGAATCCGGCGCGGTCTTCAAGAGGCGTGATGCGATACTCATCATTACGCACCCCGGGCGTGTAGCCTGCCGGGGCTGCGCCCTCATCGGTCTTCTCTCCTGAAATCACCCATTTCTCGATGCTCTGGATTGCGGTGCCACCGCGCGATGAAATTGCGACCAGCCAGAAGTGAGCATTCACGGTAGGCCCGGCGCCCGGGCTGGAGAAGATCATTGTTTCCGTAGCCGGCAACAGGTCTTTGTAGCTCGCAATCAAGGTGACCGGTCCAAGCTCCGGAACCATGATGTTGGCGGCGTTGCTGCCGGAATTCGCGCTGAGCTGGACCGCAAGCGAACGTAGATCCGGCGGCGTTTGAGCGGTGTACCAGGAAGGCCACGCCGGATGTGCTGAGAACAGGTAGAAATCTCTGGTTGCTGTTCTGGACGCGTATTTTCCACCAAAAGGAGATCTCATGGTGCAGCGAAAATCATTTGCCGATGTGTCCCAGAGGCAGCGCAGGTTGTCATAGCCCGCTGTGGGCTGATTCGCGGAGTCACATGGACCCGCCGCCACAACGGAAGGACACTGCACGGCCCCGCTGATCTTCGGCTTGCCGCTGCGCAGGTCAAGCAGCAATCGATTGGCGACTACTGTCTCGGCTTCTACTCCTGCTATCCGATAGCCGAAATCAACCAGGAAGAGCGGGAAAGCGCCAGGCGTCGCCAGACGGATGCTCACGAGGTCCGCCATATCGCCAAGCGATGCGCTCTCATCCGACCCGGCATCGCGCGGGCCCAGCATGCTGGCATTGGCCTGCATGTGCAGCAAGTCGTCATTCGTGGCGGTCTGAGCGGTATCAAGGTTGCCCGGCGGCTGGACCAGCTGAAACCAGCGGACACCACGCGCTCCGTCAAGGCGAACCGCAAGGCGCAGCCTGTAGACCGGGTCACCGTTCTCATCGCCTTGTTGCACTTCCGAGCGCCAGGCGTAAATGGCAGCCTGCTCGAATCCGTAGCGATGTTCCTCGAAACCTCTGAAAGTCACGCTCGGCCGCTGTCCCCAACGGTTAATGGCAGGCTGGGACAGTGGAGCGAACGCCAGAGTCGGGTTTGCAAAGAACTGGGTAGGTCCCGGACAGCCGAACTGGCCATCTCCTGAGGTTTGCGCCACGCTGAGCGCACAAGAGAGCAGAAGAGACGCAGATAGCAACAAGAGGAATTTAGACATGAGTAAATGGCGTTACTTTAAGCTGAATTTATTGATTGCTCAAAGTTACCTCTGTTCGGCGGCGGAGAAAAGAGCGGCAGCGGGAAAAAACGGGCCGATGCTGGGGCGCTTCGTATTTTGCCTGAGTGGCGACTATGGCTTCCAAAGCCAGGCCTGCCTTACGGCCCCTGCCATCGGGTGCCGGCCATAGCCGTCCAACAGAAGCACTGTGCCATTTCCAAGAGTTGTCGCGGTTGAGAAATAGAAGCCTTCCAGCTTTGGCCCGGCAACGGGTACAAACAAATTTTCTTCCGGATCGTACATCTCAGGCTGGTCTGCGCCGCCGGCAACCAGCACCTGGCCGTCATTCAGCGTAACCACTCCCTGAATCAGCTTATAACGCGCATATTTCATCTCCGGGCCGTGTGTGAAGCTCCGCGTGGCTGGATTATAAATCTCAGTGGAGGCCAGCCTGGGTCCAAAGGCTCCTTCACTCTGCCCGCCGATGACGAGCACCCGGCCATCCTTGAGCAATGCCATGCCGTGTTTGTATCGGGGAACGCTCATCGGCGAAGTGAGCGTAAATCGCCCCGTGGCGGGATCGTAGATTTCCGCGCTGGCTTCCACGGTGACATCGGGAAGCTCGCCACCGCTCATGCCTCCGGTAACCAGCACTTTGCCATCCGCAAGGGCCACCGCATTAAATGCGCCTCTGCGAACGTGCATACTGCCGGTCCATGAGAAAGCACCGCTCAGGGGATCATATAGCTCTGCCGAGGCCAGCCTGTCATTGTCGCCTTGCGCGCAGCCGCCGGCAATCAGCACCTTCCCGCTTCGCAGCGGAACGGCAACACCATGAGCGCGAGGGGAGAGCATGTCTGGCCCGGGCGTAAAGACATTGCTGTCAGGATCGTAGATTTCCGTTGTGCGCAGGCTTTTGCCGGAGCCGTCGGCGCCTCCGGCGATCAGCACCTTCCCATTGGGCAGAAGCGTGGCCATGGCCCCGGCGCGGCGGGAGAGCATTTTGCCCGCAGGCAGAAACCGGCCTCTGGCGGGATCATAAATTTCGGCCGAATCAAGCCAAACGCCGTTGCGCTGCATGCCGCCGGCGATCAGAACTTTGTTGTTCTGCAACAGAGTTGCCGTGTGAGAGAATCGCGCCGCCTCGGGTATTCCTGTGGAAACAAGGGTGCCGGTTCTGGGCGCATACGTACGCGTGCTCACGGCAAGCAGCACCAGCGCCGCGAAGATCGTCAGGGCGGATAGGCCCATCTTGGCCCGGCGGTCCAATGAAAGCTCCTTCATCATGGACGTACGGCGAGGAGAAAAGGTTAGCACAGCGAGGGCACTTCCGCCCTACTCAAACCACCCGCTGCGAAAAGCCATCCACCAGCAGAGCACCAGAAGCGGAAGGGTCAGGATAAGGCCCCAGACAAGCGGCACCGCAAAGTCAAGAACGAGGCCGAGGGTCATGAAGAGTAGCCAGAACATTTTTTTCTGCATTCAATTTCCCCGCGTATCCTCGTAATTTGTCTGCCATTGAGCTAGGCCCGGTGCAACTCAGCCTCTTCCTCGTGCAGTTTTTTCAGCTTGTTCATCAGAATGAGCAGATACCCGATATAAATCGCCCATGCCGCGAAGTAAGCGCCATACAGGTAGTCATGCGGATTCACGTGTCCGGCCTGGAACAGCATGGCGGGCAGAATGGCCAGGGTAGCGACGCCTCCGGCAGCCTGGCGGATGTGCATCGCCGCAAGCTTCTGCGCGATCCGCTCCAGATCATAGCGGAACCACGCAATCAGCAGTCCGAACAGGAGAAACGCAATCATGTTCACGTACAGCACGTGCGCCATGCGCGGGTCAAGATTGGGCGTTCCGATCATCGGCTGGGGATGATTGGTGCGGAACCAGCGGTTCGCCATGTAAACAATGGGCACGTCGAGAAACGCGAAAATGGCCAGCGCCGCGGCCAGCACCTGAGTTGATCCGGCTTCAGAAGAGCGTCGCAGCACCAGGTAGCTGACATAGAGCAGCCACAGGATCAGCGTAGTGGTCAGCCGCATGTCCCAGACCCACCACGTTCCCCAGGCATAACGCGCCCAGATGGGGCCGGTAACCAGCACAACGGTGCAGAAGACCACGCCGACCTCGGCGGTGGTGACCGCCCACGCGTCGGCTTTGGCGCTCCTCTTCCAGAGATATACGACAGAGGCGATAAAGTTCAGGAAGAAGAGAGTAAAGCCGGTGGCGGCTGACGGAACGTGGCAGTAGAAGATGCGCTGCACGTCGCCCATGGTGGCTTCCGTGGGCGCCACCTCCAGACCAAGATAAGTGCCATAAGCGAGCAGGCACGCGACGACGACAAGAGCGGGTATAAACAATTTCGATTTCATTCTGCGTTCAACACCGTATCAAACAGCAGGAAACACGTGGTGGTAAAGATCACGCAATATCCTGCCAGAAATTTTACCTGCGGTATGGGGCTGCCTTCACCCGTGAGCACCGCCGTAGTGGCCGTAACCATCATCAGCACCGCCGGAATCGAAACCGGCAGCAGCAGCAGGGGGAGCATGAGCTCACGACTGCGTGTGCGGATGGACATCACGGCAAAAAACGTGCCGTTGACCACCAGGGCCCAGGTACCCAGAAGCGAAATGACAACCAGTTGCCATACAGGACCGATGGGCCGCAGATTATAGAAAATGATGAACAGTGGCGCCATCAGACATTCGAGCAAGAGAACAAAAATAAAGTTACCGAGGCACTTGCCCAGAAACAGCGCCTCCGGGGGTGACGGCGAGACCCGGTAAGCATCCAGCACGCCGTTGCGCAGTTCGCGCGCCCACGACTGGTTCAGGGCCATGGTCGCGGAAAAGAGAAAGGCGACCCAGATCAGCCCGCCCAGCATTCGCCGTGACTCCTCCGCCGAAGGGTCGAAAGCAAAGCTGAACACCACGACCACCAGCAGGGCGAAGAACAGCATGGAGTTGAAGACGTCACGCGAGCGCCATTCCAGGCGTACGTCCTTGCGGACATTGACCGCGGTTAGTCTGACAACGCCGGTGCTCATGCAGGCACCTTCGGCTGCATTGCGCCCCGTTCGGCCATCTGGCCGTGTGACATGAGAATGTATTCGTCGGCCAGGCTGGAAAGAAGACCGATCTGGTGGGTGACAAGCATGATGGTTGTGCCTTCATCGCGCATGCCGGCCAACAGTCTGGCAATCTGCAGCGCGGAATCAGGATCAACGTTGGAAAAAGGCTCGTCGAGCAGCAGGAGGCGCGGCGAGTGAAAAATAGCGCGGGCCAGGGACAAACGCTGGCGCATTCCCTGGGAATACTGGCCGATGCGGCGCTTCAGATTGGAATCGAGCCCCACGCGCTGCATTGCCTCGACCAACGGCTGGTCGGCGGTAATGCCGTAGAGCTCGGCGAAAAATCGCAGATTCTCCATGCCCGAGAGCTCGTCATACAGAAGCGGAGCGTGGGCCATATAGCCCATCTCAGAAAAAGCTTCCTTGTTTTTGAGCCCAAAGATAAAAATGCGGCCCTCGGTGGGCTCGCTCAGCCCCGCGATCATGCGCAGCAGCGTGGATTTGCCGGCCCCGTTTTCGCCGCGCAGAACGTAGAACTTGCCGGCATCAAGCTGCAAAGAAACCTGGCGCACTGCGGCGGTTCGGCCATAGATCTTGGAGACGTTTTCAACCTGGACGGGAGAAGCTTCAGAGTTCAGCGCAGACCTCAATAGCTCTTCGACGCCGGCTGAGACGCCATACCGCCGTTCTGTTGAGGAGCGTACTTGGAGGCGCACTTGGCCTGTAGCTCGTTGGCATGGAAAACGCCGTCCCTGCCAAGGTCGCCGATGGCGAGCGCCTGCGAGTTATCTTTGAAAGTGTCCGGCGGAGGCTCGGAGCCCTTGTAGCTTACCGGCAGCACCTGCCCGTTTTCCGTCAAGACGAAATCGGCGTGCGTGCCGCTCTGCTTGATGGTGCCGGGCTTCACAAATCCGGAAACACGCAGATGCTTGCTATACGCCGAGTCGCCCATTTTGTGCAGCTCTGTCAGAGTGACGTAATAAGACTTGTTTTCCTGGACACCGGTGTATGCAACATATCCGAGAGCCAGAACAATGATGACGATTGCAACGCCAAACTTCAGATATTTGCCGTTCTGTGACATGACTCTTCAAAGGTTAGCCCCGCTCTGTACGGGGGTCAAGAGGGTGAGGGCAACAGGTGTGAGATATATCACACGGAAGTGCCTGAACAGGCAGGGGATAGGGTTGATCAGTGCGGAGCGCCACAACGCTAAGTGCAATGTGGGACGGGAGTTGCGGCCTTTTGCAGGCCGTATTGCCTGGATGCGCATCTTGACTCCAGCTCCGGCGGGATTCTGAGACGCCAGTACTTCTCATAAGGCCTGATCACGCATCCTGCGGCTCCGCAGCTCACATCTCAGCTCTCGTCCAGCGGGTATAATTTATCAGTCTAACGACAAGGTGAATCCATGAGCTCACACAACGGCCATACCACCACCCAGACGACAGCTAAACCCAGAGAAGAATGGATTGCCCGGCGCCGGACCGAGGCTTCCAGAAGCGGCGACGAAAATTTTTCGCAAATGCACTATGCCCGCAAGGGGCTGGTGACCGAGGAGATGATGTACGTCGCAGAAAGGGAAAAGCTCACCCCGCATCAGGTGCGTGATGAGGTGGCCGCAGGGCGCATGATCATTCCGGCGAACATCAACCATCCGGAATTGGAGCCGATGGCCATTGGCGTGGCTTCCGTGTGCAAGATCAATGCCAATATCGGCAACTCAGCCATCACGTCGAATGTGGATGAAGAACTGAAAAAGCTGCATACGGCGGTCCACTTCGGCGCGGACACGGTCATGGATCTGTCCACCGGCGGAGGCATTCATGAGATACGGCAAGAGATTTTGCGCCACTCTCCTGTGCCCATAGGAACAGTGCCGATCTATGAAGCTGTTTCGCGCGTAAAAAGACTTGAAGACCTAAGCGCTGACCTGATGCTGGAGGTCATAGAGGAACAGGCCTCTCAGGGCGTGGACTATATGACGA
Source organism: Actinomycetota bacterium (assembly GCA_050258305.1). Lineage (GTDB taxonomy): Bacteria > Acidobacteriota > Terriglobia > Terriglobales > Acidobacteriaceae > Angelobacter. Next base: position 9,018 of record JBLMYN010000171.1, on the reverse strand, counting down.
TCCATGCCGGCGTGCTGGTGCAGTACCTTCCGCTGGTCTCAAAACGGATCACGGGCATTGTCAGCCGTGGCGGCGCGATTATGGCGCAGTGGATGGCGCACCACCACAAGCAGAATTTCCTGTACGAACGCTTTGATGACATCACCAGGATCATGAAGAAGTATGACGTCTCCTACTCTCTGGGTGACGGGCTGCGTCCCGGCTGCATTGCCGATGCCAGCGATGATGCCCAGTTTGCTGAGCTTCGCACGCTGGGCGAGCTGACAAAGAGAGCCTGGGAGCACGATGTTCAGGTCATGATTGAAGGTCCTGGCCATGTGCCGCTCGACAAGATCAAGGAGCAGGTCGATAAGGAAGTGGAATGGTGTTACGGCGCTCCGTTCTACACACTGGGTCCGCTGGTTACCGACATTGCTCCGGGTTACGACCACATCACGTCGGCGATTGGTGCCGCTCTCATCGGGTGGCACGGCGCCTCCATGTTGTGCTATGTCACCCCCAAAGAGCACTTGGGCCTGCCGAATGAAAAGGACGTAAAGGACGGCATCATCGCTTACAAGATCGCCGCTCATGCGGCCGACGTGGCCCGCCACCGTCCCGGCGCCCGCGACCGCGATGACGCGCTCAGCTATGCGCGCTATACCTTCGACTGGGAAAAGCAGTTCGCCCTTTCGCTCGATCCGGAGACCGCTCGCTCCATGCACGACGAAACCCTTGCCGACGACTACTACAAGGAAGCCAAATTCTGCTCCATGTGCGGTCCTAAATTCTGTTCCATGAATTACTCGCAGAAGGTGGATGAATTCAACAAGCAGGTTTACGGCGTGGAGAAAACAGACTACTCGCAACTGGTCGCAAAAATCGCGTCAGCGAAGTAGGCTGGTCCGGCTTCAGCTCCGATTCGCTGGGACGGCGCGCCGCGTCCCTGCGTAATTTCCTCAGCCTGAGCGCGCTTCAATTATTCAAGTCAGAAAGATGTTTCAACTCTGCGCGGGGCGCAGAGTGCGTGGGCGCATTCACCTGGGCGCTGAAGTGCCGGATGGTGACATCATCGCCGATATGCTCACTGTTTCCCCTGCGTACCGGGCTGGGCTTGCGGGCAGCGGGAAAATTGTGGATCGTGACATCAGAGGTGCGGAGACGTTGCGCGGGAGCCGGCTTCTGCGCCTCTGCCTGTGCTGCCGGGCTGGGCCGCACCGTTGACGTGGTTGCGGCGGCTGGGGCCCCGGCTTGTACCGTTACGCCTCCGCTTTGTACGGTCACACCTTTGTTCGCGGGCTGGGCAGCGTTCGGTTGCTGAATCGACTTTGAAATTGCCGGGCGTCCGTGGAATGAGGCCACCGCCAGGCCAACTACGAACAACAGGCAGGCAGCCGCTACGCCCACGATAACGGCTTGCATCTGCGGCCCTTGCGCGCTCGTGAAGGGAATTCTGATCCTGCGCAGCAATCCGCTGGTCGCGGAGAGGATATGGGCCTGGGCTGCCGGCTCCGGGCTTACCATCGTTTCAGGAGGCGCCGGCTGCGCGTCCGTTAGTCCTCCGCGTTCACGCAATAATTCCTGCAGCCTCATTGCCGCTGCTTCCCGCGCGGCTTCCAGTTCGGCGGCACGCTCCTCTGCGAGTGTCCTTTTTCTTTCGAGGTCCAGAAGCTTCTGCTGGTGCCGCGCCTTCCAATCTTCCCTGCGGACGTTCAGGTGTTCGCGGCCTTCCTGGCCCAACCGCCGCGCCGTCACCCAGAATTCATGCGCCCAGCCGCTTGCGCTTCCCCAGGCTTGTTGACCGGCAACACCCGCCGCGTGCAGCACGGTCGCGGATTTTTCACCCATGCGGGCCAGTAATTCCGTGGCCGTTTCTTCCTGGGCATCTCCCGGCTGGGCATCCGGGTTGGCCGTCTTCACCAGATCGAATTGATCGTCCGCCGCCGTTTTCTTCGGCGCGGGTACAGCATCGAGAGATTGGCTGCGAATCGGGACAACGTTCTGATGCGCCATTGCTTCGGGCGTGACCGTTTCCACCGTTGCGGGTAGAGGCTCAGGTTCCCAGACCGGCTTCTCTGCCGGCTGGCTTGCCTGTGCCGTCTGCGGTCGGAACGCAACCGGCGGTTCAACGGGTGTAGGAAGGCTTTCAACTGGCGCCGACGCCACGGGTTCCTGCCTGGCCTCCTGGTGTTGCAGCACTCCGGGAGAAATCGCCACATCGGCGTGGAACTGCTCGGCTAGGTCGGCGGCGCGGCTCAATGCGTCCTGTTCAGCACAGATTTCGAAGTCAATTTCAAGATCGGCGGGAGGTTTCCCGGCTAGTTCAGGACTGGCGAATTCAACAGTGTAGCCGTGCTGCCGCAGTTCCTGCGAGAGGGCGCCGGCCTGTTCCGGGAAACGGGTAAGAATCCGTGCCAGGGGCATAAAACCTGCTCCGCGAGACAAAATTTAGACGATCCACCAAACCCGCTTTCAAGCGGCCCCGATGTGCCCTGTGCCATGACAGGAGTGGCGTTTGTATTTAGACGCAGATTATACGCAGAGAGGTGTCCAATGCAATAACAGAGTGGAGGGAAGGGGCATTTAGTTTACTTCGGCAAAATCCATGCCGTCAGCAAACTGCAACCCGGCAATCTGTTTAGCGTGGAACTGCACTTCCAGATACGCCTTGAGAATGGCGATGTGGAGTGACTCACGTTCGGCCGGACTCGAGCATTCCGTGCGGATGCGGTCCAGTTCCATGTAGCGGTCATGCGCTTCGACGAATTTATTTACAATCGTGTTCATGGACTGTCATTGTTCTAGGTGTCTTGAGTTTCACGAATCGCTCAAAGACCTTAGAACCCCTCCTTTGATGCTCTAGAGCAGTAACGTTACCGCAATAACGTTACCGTTCATGAACACGAATCTACGCCGCCACTATCACACCCGCTGTGAGACATGTCACACCACAAAATGTGCAATGAAATCGGGGGCAAGATGCGTTCGTACGAGCAGCACGGAAACTGCGCAAACACGATTGCTCACGAAGAACAGTAGGGCGCCTCGCGCGCGAAAATTGGAGATATCAGCCGTGATTGACCGTTCCCGGACCGGAATTTATCTGCCGTGTTCTTCCAGGAACTTTTCTACTTCCATGGCAGCGGCGCAGCCGGAGCCGGCAGCGGTGATGGCCTGGCGATAGCGGCGGTCCTGCACATCACCGCAGGCAAACACTCCAGGGACATTGGTAAAGACGAAATCACGTGTCTTCAAATAGCCGTCCTGGTCCATGTCCAGCACGCCTGTGAACATCTTCGCGTTGGGCTCGTGGCCAATGCCCAGGAACATGGCGCTGGTGGGGAAATCCCAGACCTTGCCGGTCCTGCTGTTGCGCAGTTTGAGAGCGGTGACCTCTTTTTTGTTCACATCCAGAACATCTTCTACGACGGTGTCCGTCAGGAATTCAATTTTTTCGTGTTTCCGCGCCCGCTCCAGCATGATCTTGGATGCGCGAAAGTGATCCCGCCTGTGAATCACCGTCACCTTGGTGGCAAAGCGGGTCAGGAACAAAGCTTCTTCCATGGCCGAGTCCCCGCCGCCGATCACGGTTATCGGCTTGCCGTTGAAGAAGAAGCCATCGCAGGTGGCGCAGGAGGAGACGCCATGGCCGATCAGCGCCTGCTCGTTTTTGAGCCCCAGCCAGCGAGCTGAGGCCCCGCTCGCGATGATCAGCGAGCGCGTCTGTACCGTCTTTCCTCCGCCAAAATCGAGCGTAAACGGCCGTGAAAGCAGGTCAGCCTTCACGAGGTGTCCGGGCATATACTCTGCGCCGAAGCGCGCCGCCTGCCTGCGCATGTTCTCGATCAGCTCGGGCCCCTGGATGCCCTCCGGAAAGCCGGGAAAATTCTCCACCAGTGTAGTGATGGAGAGCTGCCCGCCGGGTTCGTGTCCTTCAATGACAAGTGGCTTCAGGTTGGCGCGACCCGTATAGATAGCCGCGGTCAGACCTGAGCAGCCGCTGCCCAGTATCACAGTATCGCGAACGGAATTTTGCATGGCATTGGTTGGATTCATCGCTCTCGATTTAGTTGCGGCGGCGTTTTTGTGCTTTGGCCGGTTTTTGCGCTCCGCCGCCGTCCAGCCAGTTGATGTCAGCCCGAAATTCGGTCCTCAGGCCCATTTCTTTGCGATACTGCGCCATGATCTCCGATGCCTCGGCGAACAGGGGCTGGTAGGCGCTCTGATCAACTTGCGGACACTGCGCCAAAGCGACCGAGCTCTTGCCCAGGCGTTCTACCCGGATGCGCGATGCCGGTGTATCGGATGACAGCACGACCGCGGCCGATGCCGCGTCGGACGAGACCTGGTCCTCGATTGAGAGCTCGTGAAATTCGGTCGGATCTCGCATCCGCAGCACCAGAGTTTCAATCGTGCTCCGCGGATCCCTGCTCATGGAATACTGTGCTGTTTCCCATGGAGACTTTTGTTCCAGGTCGCGGCGCAGGCGCACGTATCTGGAAGTGGGCGCGTCCTTAAGGGTGGCCCTCCCGCGGGCAATCTCAAAGTCGCCGGCGAACAAAGTTCTCTCTCTCGCTTTCGCGAGCGCGCTCTTGAGGACCGCCTGGTCGCCGGATCCCGGCGTGCAGACGTTCAAGACGTTGACTTTGATGGGCGGCTGCTTCTGCCGCGTTGACCCAGGCTTCTGAGCTTGCGGTTGCACACCCGGGGCGCCGAGCAGGAAAACTGCAGTCATGAGCGCAGATTTAAGCACGGAGCGATTCTAGCAAATCGGCCCGCCTGGCCGGCTTCATCTTACGATCAGGTGATCGGCCGATCATTGCGTCCACTGCGCAACCCACCCGTTCACGGTGTGATACCAGAGCTCGGAATTTTGTGGTTTCAAGACGAAGTGCCCTTCGTCAGGGAAATAGAGCATCTTCGACGGCACCTTGAGCCGCTGCAGAGTGGTGAAGAGCTGAAAGCCCTCTGATACGTCGAGCCGGTAATCAAGCTGGCTGTGCACGACCAGGGTGGGCGTCTTGAACTGCGTGGCAAAAAGGGCGGGCGACCAGCGGCGGTACATTTCGCGATTCGTCCAGGGTGTTCCTTTGAACTCCCATTCGGGGAACCAGAGTTCCTCGGTTGTGCCATAGGCCGATTCGGTGTTGAACATACCGTCATGCGAGACCAGGCACTTGAAGCGATTGGTGTGACCGAGAATCCAGTCGATCATGTAGCCGCCGTAGCTCGCTCCGAGGGCGCATTCGCGGTTCTTATCGATGAAGGGAAACTTCTGCTCGGCGAAATCAAGGCCCTTCATCAGGTCAACGTAGGGCTTGCCTCCCCAGTCACCGTTGATCTCATCGATGAATTGCTGACCGTAACCGGTTGAGCCCCGCGGGTTGATCATCACGACCACGTAGCCGCTGGCGGCGAAGAGCTCGGCGTTCCAGCGATAGCTCCACTCGTCACCCCACTGTCCCTGCGGCCCGCCGTGGATCAGGAATTTTACCGGGTATTTTCTTTGCGCATTGAAATTGGGTGGCTTGATGATGAATCCCTGCACCTTGGTTCCACCAGCTCCGGCAAACCAGAACGAGTCCATGGGCGGCATGATGACCTGAGACAGCACCGGATCATTCAGGTGCGTGAGCTCGACCGGCTCTTTGCTGCCGATGGCCAGCTTATAAATGCCGGTGGGCGCCTGCACGGACATGCGGCTGAAGACCAGTGTTTTGCCGTCGCCGGAAACCTGGAGTTCATCGTTGCTGCCGCGCAACACTTCGTGAATCTGGTTCGGTTTGGTGATGTCAATGCTGTAAATCGGGACATCGCCTTTATCTTCGGACGTGAAATAGATGGTTTTAGAACCCGGAGCCCAGGCCAGGGCTTCAACCCACCGGTCTTCGTTTTCTGTCAGGTTGTGAATCTGTCCGGATTTGCGGTCATAGATCACCAGCCGGAAACAGTCACTTTCATAACCGGGCCGCACCTGCATGCGCCACGCCAGCCATTTGCCATCCGGAGAATACACCGGTGTGGAATCACCACCCGGGCTGGTGCTGAGCTTCTTTGGTTCGCCGCCGGCGATAGGGACAACAAAAATGTCGTTGTTGGTGCTGGTAGCTCCAACTTTATCGAGATTGCTGGTGAAAGCGACTTCCTGGCCATCGGGAGAGATGGTGTACAAATCCTGCCCGCCGAGGCTGAAGGGAGGAACGTCATGATCGCCCGGGGTAAGATCTTTAGCGGTTCCTCCCTCTGCCGGGACCACAAAAAGATGTGTACGCTTATCACCGGTGTAGGCATTCCAGTGGCGGAATAGCAGCCGGGTGAAGATCCTCGCCTTCACCTTGGACTTGGCCTGGGCCTCGTCTGCGCTTTTGTTGCAAAGGTCGTCACGGCAGCCGGGATAAACCCGCGAAGTGAATACGATGTTCTTGCCGTCCGGAGACCAGATTGCGCCGTCCGCCTCGGTGGAGATATGCGTAACTGCTTTGGGACTGCCGTTGATATCACCGGTGGCAGGATTAAAATCCGCCACCCAGACCTGCTGGCTTCCTTCACGCGAACTTACAAAAAGAAACTTCGACCCGTCAGGCGACCAGTGCGCTCCGGATTCGCCCGCTGGATTATGAGTGAGAGGCCGCGCATCTCCGCCTGTGCTGGGCACGACCCAGATATGATTGATCCTTGTGTTCTGGTCAAGATTCACATCCATGGCGGTGAACAGGACCCATTTGCCATCCGGCGAGAGCGATGGCGACCCAATCCGCTTGAGGGCCATCATGTCCTTGAACGTGAACGGGTGTTTGGCGTGACTCGGGGCGGTCTGGCCGGGAAGTGGGGTGAAACTTACAACTGTGAGTACAATAAGGGCTAAGAGGATGGAGCGGCGCATGATGTCTCCTGGAAAAGCGTTAGTGTAAACGAGTTCCAGGCTTCAGGCCAGCAGCGCCGGAACCTGAACGCTGGCCCGCATTGTTCCGCGCAACCTATTGTCTTGAGAGGAAACCTGCCATGACTGCCCCCAGAATTGCCGGCCTGGTCGTTTTATTACTGTTGTCGGTCGCCGGAGTGGCGGAGACCAACTGTGAGGAAGGCGCTGGTCCGCTCCGGCCCGACCAGCCTCAGGGCATCACTACCCAGGAGATTATCCAGAAATTTGCCGCCCGCGAAGCCATTTTCAAGGAAGCCCGGAACAATTACACGTTCACCCAGGACATAACCGTTCAGGAACTCGACGGCAATTCAGTGACAGGCGAGTTCCGGCTGGTGGAAGATATCAACTATGACGATAAAGGGAACCGCCTGGAAAACGTGACCTTTGCGCCTCAGCCCACGCTGCACCAGGTTTCGCTGAGCCGCGAAGACTACGAGGACTTCCGTAACAAGCTGCCATTCGTGATGACCACGGACGACCTGCCCAAATACAGCCTGCTCTATGCAGGCCGGCAGCACGTGGACGAAATTGACACCTACGTTTTTGATGTTGCACCGAAGACGATCGAAAAGGGGCAACGGTATTTCCAGGGCCGCATCTGGGTGGACAACAAAGATCTGCAGATTGTTAAGACCTGCGGCAAGACCGTCCCCGAAGTACATGCGCCGTCCGGCAGGAAAAAGAAAAAGAACGTAAACGAAAATCTCACCCCGAAATTTGTCACTTACCGCGAGCAGATTGATGGGCAGTACTGGTTCCCCACGTACACCAGTGCCGATGACATTCTGCATTTCAGCACCGGTGACGTCCATATACGCGAGATCATCAAGTACACCAACTACAAGCGGTTTGGGGTGAAGACGCGGATCATCTACAAAGGGCAGGCGGACGGGCCGCCAAAGAACCCGTAGCATTGAAGAGGGATTTCAGTGTTGAATATGCCCGCTGGCGTGGGGGAAACCGCCGGCCTGGTTTGAATTGTTGAGGCAGGAAGCCCGTGCTTGGCAGCAACTCTCTCCTTCGGTCGTGCATCTCACAAAAGGAAATCCCGGACTCAATACCATGAAATATCAGCGACTCCACTGGTGCGTCTATCTGCTCGCCCTTGTTGCCATGATTCCCTGCAGGATCAACGCAGAAACCAGTTGCGACGACGGCAACGGCCCTCTGAACACAGCCCAGCCTGCCAACATCACTCCGCAGCAAATCATCCAGAAGTTTGCCGCCAAAGAGGCGATCTTCAAAGAAGCTCGCGATCATTACACCTATACGGAGGAGATTGTGGTGCAGACCCTGGATGGCGGCACAGTCGACGGCGAGTTCCGCCAGAAGTTGGACATCCTCTATGATGATCAGGGCAACAGAATTGAACAGGTGACGTACGCTCCGGAGCCGACGCTTACGCGAATCATTTTAAGCCCGCAGGACTGGTCCGATTTTCGCCATCGCCTGCCTTTTGTGCTGACCTCCGAAGATCTGCCGCAGTATGACATCTCCTACGTCGGCCAGCAGCACGTAGACGAACTCGATACTTACGTATTCGATGTCGGGCCGAGAAAGATCGAGAAGAGCAAACGCTACTTTAAGGGCCGGATCTGGGTGGACAACCGCGACCTGCAGATCGTGAAAACCTGCGGCCGAAACGTCCCTGACATCCACAAGAGGGGCAGTGAGAACCTGACACCAAAGTTCGTCACCTACCGCCAGCAGGTTGACGGCCAGTACTGGTTCCCAACCTACACCATGGCCGACGACATTCTCCATTTTCGCTCCGGCGACGTGCACGTCCGCGAAATCCTGAAGTACACCAATTACAAGCGGTTCGGAGTGAAAACACGGATTGTGTTCGGAAAGCCCGTACCCGACGCCGTGCCGCAGCAACCGCCGAAACAACCCTGAGCCGCGAATCTACGCGAATCTTCATGAACGGCAGCCGGCCAGCGCGCCGTGTGGCACAGCGCGACGAGCCGCAATGAGTACAAGCCTCCCTGCTGCTCCTGAAGGTGTGGCACAGGCGCCCTCGCCTGTGCGTCTTTCCCGTGCAGCCATCGTATTGAACATACCTTGCAATTCGAGAATCGCAACCGAACGCATGCCAACCATGCACTGGCATG
>JBLMYN010000170.1:0-8046 GCA_050258305.1 Actinomycetota bacterium | reverse complement strand
CCTGGGAGAACTGGGCTTTTAAATGGCGCAGCAGACGACCAGCTTTGTCACGCAGCCATGGATTGCCGAACTGGCTGCCATCTCCGGCGAGCAGGAGCGAAGAGCGTACCTTGCAAGCCGGCCTGAAGCTCGCAACCGCGAAGCCGTACAGTCCTTGTATGACGCTGTAGTCACCCTGGTGCGCATCGACGTGCAGCAGGCAGACCGCCTTGCCCAGGCGAGTTCATGGATTGCAGAAGAGCTCAATGATACCGGCGCGACCGCTCAAAGCGCCCGTGCTGTCGGACACGTCCTGTACATCACAGGCAAATACAAACAGGCAATCCAGGAATATGAGCGTGCGCTCACTCTGTTTGAGAGCCTGGGACGGGATCTGGATGTGGCCCGAACCATCAATGGCGCGCTGCAGAGCCTTATTTATGACGGCCAGTATCAGCGGGCATTTCAGCTAGTCGAGCGCGCCCGCACAATTTTTAAGGCACACAACGACCGCCTTCGCCTTGCCCGGCTGGACAGCAACATGGCCAACATTTACTACCGCCAGGACCGTTTTCACGAAGCTGCCGTCCTGTATGAGAAGGCCCACCGCGAGTTTCTCGAAATCGGAGAGCCGCTCGACATCGCCGCGGTCCTGCGCAATCTGGGTACCTGCTATATCAGCCTGAACGAGTTTGCGAAGGCCCATGAGGCTTACCAGATCGGCCGCCAATATTGCGAGGAACACGGCTTCTCTCTCTTTGTGGCTGAAGCCGATTACAACGTGGCCTACCTGCACTATCTGCGGGGAGAATATCTCCGCGCTATCGAGCTTTATGACAAAACTCGAGTGCTCTGCGAGCAGCTTGGCGACCGTTACCACCGCGCGCTGTGCGACCTGGACGAATCAGAGATCTATCTGGAACTGAATCTGACCGAAGGCGGGGAAGAGTTGGCGCGGGCGGCTTTTACTGAGTTCACCGATCTGGGAATGAAATATGAGGCCGCCAAGGCAGCCACTTTTTCCGCCATCGCCATCAGCCAGCAGGGGCACTACCGTGATGCGCTTCTGATTTTCGACGAAGCGCGGGAACTGTTCGTTCGCGAGCACAATCAGCTCTGGCCCGCGCTCATCAACCTTTATAAGGCGCTGGTACTCTACGAGGCGGGAGACGACGACCTGGCAGAGGACCTGGCCGTATCCGCGCTCGAGTATTTCGGCCCGTCATTGCTGCCGGCCAAAGCCGCGGTCTGCGAACTGCTGCTGGCTGCCATCGAGATACGCAGCTCGGATCCTGAAGAAGCACGCCGCTACTGCAGTTCGGCATTGTCACGCCTGCTGCACGTGGAATCGCCCGCGGCTTACCAGGCTTATTTCATGCTCGGCCAGGCCGAGGAGAGCAGCGGCAATACGGAACTGGCCCGGCAGGCGTACGAGAAGGCCTACTCCAAGCTGGAGGATTTGCGCAGCCATCTCGGGAAGGAAGAGCTGAAGATCGCGTTCCTCAAGAACAAGCTCGCCGTGTATGAAGGGCTGGTGCTCACGTCCCTGGCAGTTCACTCGGGCACATGTAACGAGCATGATACCTTTGGTTACATCGAGCAGGCGAAGTCGCGCAGCCTGGCTGACCTGATTGCTTTCCGCTCGTCCTCGCTTTCGGGGAGGGGTATGGAACGCTCGCCCGCCATGGCGCAGTTCCGTGAACTGCATGAAAAACTCAACTGGACCTACCACCAGATCGAACTGGAAGAGTTGAATCAGAGCCCGGCATCCACGGAACGAATCCGCCAGCTCAGGGAGCAGAGCCGCAGCTACGAAGATGCCATGGTCCGGGTATTTTCGCAGTTGCAAAGCGTGGACAGGGACTTCGCCAACCTTCAGACCGCCAAAACCGTATCGGCCACGCAAATTCAGGCAGCGGTGCCTGAAAATACGCTACTGGTTGAGTTTTATGCCGCCCGCAATACCTTCTATGCGTGCCTGGTTTCCCGGAAGCAGTTGAAGATTGTTCCTGTGGCTGAAGTGATGAAAGTGCGTGAAAAACTGCGCCTGCTGCAGTTGCAATTGGCAAAATTCCGGCTCGGTGAGGACTACATACGCGCCCTGGAAAAACCTCTGCTGCAGGCCACGCAGGCACACCTGGAGGAACTGTATACGTTACTGATTGCGCCTCTGAGGGCGCAGCTCAATGCCGAACATCTCGTATTTGTACCGCATTCATTCCTGCATTATCTGCCGTTCCACGCGCTTTCCGATGGCACGCGGTATCTGATTGACGATTTCACCATTTCCTACGCGCCCAGCGGCAGTATCTTCGCGCTTTGCCAGGAGAAGGGGATGCAGGCCAATGGAGGAGAGTCCCTGGTACTGGCCGTTCCGGACGCGCGCGCACCTCATATTGAGGAGGAGGGCCGCTTTGTGGCCCGGGCGCTGGGCGGCGCAAGGTTGTTCCTGGGGGATGAGGCCACCGAAGAGCGGTTGAAAGAGTTCGGCCCGAAGAGCCGTTTCATTCACATCGCGACGCACGGATATTTCCGGCAGGACAATCCTATGTTTTCCTCCATCCGGCTGGGCAATTCCTTGCTCAGTTTGTTCGATTTTTACCAGTTGCAGCTTCATGCCGAACTGGTGACTCTCAGCGGGTGCGGAACCGGAATGAACGTGGTGATTGGGGGCGATGAGCTGATTGGCCTGGTACGCGGCCTTTTGTATGCAGGGGCGCAGACCCTGATGGTCAGCTTGTGGGAGGTGCATGATCAAAGTACGGCAGAGTTTATGAGGGACTTTTATGCCTCTTACGGCAAGACAGCTAATAAAGCGGGTGCGCTGCGCGAGGCGCTGATCAATTTAAGGAAAAAGAGGGCACATCCTTATTATTGGGCGGCATTTGCTCTGGTAGGCAAGTTTTTGTAAACAAGGAAATTTTGTAATCGAGTATATTTTTCGTGCTGCCGAAGACTCTTTTAGTCAGAAGCAGGCTCATCCGTCGACTGCTAAAAAGGGGAACGTGGACCCGGAAGCCATGTTCCCCTTGTAAAGAAAGAGACGAGAAAAAGAAGCTATATGCCTCAACCCGCACGCCATTTCGATATTACAGAGTGGGCTGATTACGCCAGAGATCTGGCGCCCGCAGAAAAGCACCGCGAGATGCAGGCTCATCTCGATGCGGGATGTTCGCGGTGCAAAAGAATTCAGGAGCTGTTTTCAAGGTTTGCGCTTGTGGCTTCCCGCGAGCGGACCTTTGAAGTTCCGCGATACGCCGAACATTCGGTGAAAGCGCTATTTGCGCTGGGCAGGGAACCGCGGCGTTCGGCCCTGCAGCGGCTATGGGCCACACTTACCTATGACAGCGCCAGCGATCTTCAGCCTGCTGGCGTTCGCGGAACGCACCAGATCAGCCGCCAGGTTTTGTTCCACGCCGGCGATTATTCAGTGGATTTACGCTTTGAGCATGAAAAGGGCTCGGCGAGCATGGTGCTGGTGGGCCAGATAGCCAACCAGAAAACGCCGGAGCAGTTGATGTCGAATTTGCCAGTGATTCTTCTGGCAGGAGGCCGTGAAGTCTCCCGTTCCATCAGCAACTCATTTGGGGAGTTCCAGATGGAGTACGTACCTGATAGTGATTTGCGCTTGCTTGTACCGCTGGAATCGACCGGGCAGGAACTGGAAGTCGTGTTAGGAAAATCGACCCAGGCCTGAGGAACGGCGAAATAAAAATTTTTTGGAAGTCGACAAATGAGGACACTGCGTCAGTTGTTGATCGTGATTGTTTTGTTGGGCTTGAGCCTCCCTCTGGCCGCGCAGAACACCTTCATCCTCACTGTCTCCCCCGCAAACGCCAACACAGTTCTTTCCAAGTACGGATTGACAATTCAAAAAGAGCTGTACGACGGCCCTAACTGCGTTTATCAGGTTTCTTCAGCTTCGACCAACACTGCGGCTCTGGAAACAGCGGTCACCAGCGATGCCATGGTGGCAGGGTTTGAGTCCGACCAGTCAGCCAGGATGCCTGAACTGTCCGGCCTTACCGGACTCGTGCTGACGCAATCCACAGCCACGATTCTGGACACGCTTCCCGGATCTACAGCGGTGAATTTTTTTGGGACTCTGGTTCCGAGCAACTATACCAGCCAGGCGGCTGCTTCAATCATTCGTCTCGGTGCTGCCCGTTCTGCGACCGCTCTCACGGGTGCCGGAGAGGTGGTTGCGATTATCGATACGGGCGTAGACCCGAGTCATTCGGTTCTAGCATCCGTGCTCCAGCCGGGTTTTGATTTTACCCGCAATATCGGCGGGGCGTCTGAATGGACGGACCTTGATCCTACACTTTCCGCCAGGCTCCAGCAGTCCACGGCTACAATTCTCGATGGGCAGAGTGTTCAACCGCTAAGTGCATCTACGGCGGTCATTCTTGATCAATCCACCGCTACAATACTGGACCAGTCAACCGCGACCATCCTCGACAGCAATTATCCTGAATTTGGTCACGGGACCATGGTGGCGGGTATTGTCCATCTGGTGGCGCCGGCAGCTTCCATCTTGCCCCTTAAGGCCTTTCGGGCTGATGGCACGTCAAGCCTGTCCAATATCATTCAGGCCATTTATTACGCGGCTGATCATGGCGCCAATGTGATCAGCATGAGCTTTGATACTCCGCAGGCATCAGCTTCGCTTCAGGCGGCTGTCCAATACGCCCTGAACAAGAACATCTCGGTTATTGCTGCCTCCGGAAATGATGGTTTGAAGACCTTGGTATATCCCGCAAGCATTGGCGGGGTTCAGGGCGTCGGTTCAACCACCAACACCGATTCAATAAGCTCATTCTCCAATTATGGGTCCGGCGTGGTTCTGTTTGCAGCGCCGGGAGAAGGCGTGATCACCACGTATCCGGCCGGAAGTTTTGCGGCTGCCTGGGGCACCTCCTTTAGCACTCCGATGGTCGCCGGAGCGGCGGCACTGGTTCTGCAGGCCCGTCCCTTGAGCAAGCCCGGGGATGTTACAAATGCGCTATCCAAGGCCGTGCAAATTTCCAACATGGGCGGATATGGCCGAATTGACCTGTATCAGGCTCTCACGAACCTCCTGAGCGGCAGCGGCAGCAACACCAGTGGAAGCACGAGCGGTAGCTCTTCAACTCTGTAATTCCCAAAGCGTCAACCAAAGATCAGCCCAACTCGGTGCAGACGGGTTATCCGTCTGCTCTATGTCTCGCCGGCAGTTTTCGAATCAACACGTTCCAGCGACTCTGGCAATCGCTTTATTAGGCGCTTTAATTCTCAGCATAGTCTTAATCACTAATGGCTCAAAAAAGACAGCCCAAATACACTTTTTGGAAGTCTCTGGCGCGGCATCGATGTGCCTGTAAATATATGATTATAAGCAACATATAATGATTTCATGGTGGGTCTTGCGAGTATAAGGAATCTCGATTGGGCCGGGAAGACAGAAAGCCTTAAATTTTCTTTATGTATGGTTCTGAAACCTGCCATACTTTCCATGCGCTTTGAACGGTAAGGCGGAGATCGACGGAACCAGTTTTATGGAGGCCTTTGCAGCCGCGACGGAACGACTGCTCGGGTACTGAAAGAATGTCTAATTCCAGATTTCTAAAACCGCTATTTTGCGCCTTTTTTCTCTTCGGCAGCTTGTCGCTGCTGGGTCAGGATCAGTATGTGCTGGTGACCCAGCCTTCCAAAGTACAGGATGTTTGCGGGCGTCATGGTCTGGCTCAGATCAGCCAGCTTTCCAGTTCCTCCAGCTCCACTGGTGTGTATCTTGTTTCTACGGCCTCTGTTGATCCCAATATCTCCACCGATACTGATGTCCAGAGTTTTGAACCCAACCGGGTGGTCGGCGAAGCCGAGCTGTCTGGAACCACTGAGGCAAGCTTGACCCAATCGACCGCGACCATCCTCGACCAGTTGCCTGGTCGTGCGGCTGTCGCGTACTTCGGCTCGACGGTGGCAAACTATTACGTAAGCCAGCCCGCCACCTCGCTCGCCAGGCTTGCAGATGTGCAGGCCACCAGCAATTGGAACGGTTCGGGAATCACGGTGGCCGTAATTGATACCGGAGTTGATCCGGGCCATCCGGCGCTTTCTAGCGTTCTGCTTGCCGGATACGATTTTGTGCATAATCAGCCGGGCGCATCTGAATTGATCGATCTTGATCCCACGATGGCTGCTGAGCTCGCGCAATCCACGGCCACAATTCTGGATGGCGGGAACGTGTACCAGATGAATTCGTACACCGCTGCGATTCTCAGCCAGTCCACAGCGACTATCCTTGACGGCCCTCCTGGCGAGTTTGGGCACGGTACCATGACGGCAGGTCTGATTCACCTTGTAGCTCCTGACGCGCGAATCTTGCCCCTGAAGGCGTTTTCCGCCGATGGCAGTTCTGACATGTTTGATATTGTCCGCGCGATCTATTACGCGGCAGACAACGGCGCGAATGTGATCAGCATGAGCTTTGAGATTCCACAGAGTTCGCCGGCCTTGCAGGGTGCCATCCAGTACGCGCTGAACAAGAACGTAACTCTGGTTGCTGCTTCCGGCAATGACGGCCAGCAGATTATGGTCTATCCCTCCGGATTCAACTCTGTGATCGGCGTCGGGTCCACCAGCAATACTGACGGAAAAAGCGTGTTTACCAATTTCGGTACGAATTCGATCTTCGTAGCCGCTCCCGGCGAAGGCGTCATTAGCACCTATCCCGGAGGCAACTACGCG
Source organism: Actinomycetota bacterium (assembly GCA_050258305.1). GTDB lineage: Bacteria > Acidobacteriota > Terriglobia > Terriglobales > Acidobacteriaceae > Angelobacter. The sequence continues at coordinate 1,338 of JBLMYN010000170.1, read as the reverse complement.
GCCGGTTGGGGAACATCTTTCAGCGCTCCGCTGGTGGCCGGCGAAGCCGCCCTGGTGCTGCAGGCTCGTCCTGATTATCGCCCTGGCGACGTAGCGAATGCTGTTTCGCGAGCCATCCAGGTACAACAGATGGGCCACGGCCGGGTTGATTTTTGCCAGGCGCTGTCCAGCATAGGCGTAGGTAAAGTTTGCAATTGATTTCTGGTTCGACTTCTTGAGCCTGCTTGCTGAGTCAATCAGAAACAAGCCCCGCTCGTTATCATTCGGCGGGGCTTTATCTTTGTTCTTCCGGCAAAAAGCCCTGTAAATCCTGCCTGCGATTGCCATGTCCTCCCGCTATAATCTCCGGTCGGAGAAATTGAGGAGGACAATGTCAAAATCGCGCAGAGAGTTTCTGGCCCAGATGGCAGCGAGCGTTCTGGGAGCAGCCGTTTCGCCCGAACTGATCGCTCAACAGCAGCCCACGCCGCCTTCCAAACCGGGTGAGCCCCCCGCGGGCACTCCACCGGCATTTGGAACCGCGCCCCCTGTCGGGCCCGAGGTTTCGCCGTCCACATTCGCCGACGCGGAGAAACTGGTCCGGGTCGAGATGACTCCGGCCGAGCGCACCGAGGCTGCAGGGAACTGGCGCAGCGCAATGGCGCCACTCTACGAGCGCCGCAGCGGACCACGGAAAGTGGCAATCGACCCGGACGATGCCCCATATTCCTTATGGAACCCGGTGTTGCCGGGCGAAAAGGCCGGGCCGGAGCGCAACCAGTTCATCGCCGGCAGGATCGATGCCGGTCCTCTGCCGAAGAATGAAGAAGACATTGCCTTCGCGCCGGTAACGCATCTGGCCAGTTGGATCCACAAGCGCCAGATCACGTCGGCTCGGCTGACCGAAATCTATCTTGATCGCCTCAAGCGCTTCGGTCCCAAGCTGCGCTGCGTCATCACTCTCACCAGCGATCTGGCTACCGAGCAGGCCAAACAAGCCGACCACGAAATTGCCGCAGGCAAGTATCGCGGCCCGTTGCATGGCATCCCGTGGGGCGCCAAAGACCTGCTCGACACCGCCGGCATTCCCACCACCTACGGCGCCGAGCCCTACCGTAACCGCGTGCCCAAAGATAACGCCGCCGTAGTCAAGCGCCTGCACAATGCCGGCGCCGTGCTGGTGGCCAAACTGAGTCTCGGCGCTCTGGCGCTGAACGACGTCTGGTTCGGCGGCCAGACGCTGAATCCCTGGAACCTGGACGAAGGCTCATCCGGGTCAAGCGCGGGCCCGGGCGCGGCGACGTCAGCCGGCCTGGTGGGCTTCGCCATCGGCAGCGAAACCGGCGGCAGCATCATTGG
>JBLMYN010000169.1:0-15391 GCA_050258305.1 Actinomycetota bacterium | reverse complement strand
GCCGGCCAGATCGTGTTCATCGATACCCCGGGCGTACACAAACCGGACAGCCGGCTGAACCGCAAGATGATGCAGGAAATCCACGCCGCGCTGGAGAGCCGCGACATCATCCTGCTGATGGTGGACGCCACGGAGCGCTTTGGCCCTGCTGACCAGCACGTCCTTGAACTGGTGAAACGCGCCGGAGGAACAACGTTCCTTCTGCTGAACAAGATCGACGGACTGCCGAAGGAGAAACTGCTGCCGCTGATCGACCACTACAGCAAGCTGCACGAGTTTCAGGAGATCATCCCAATTTCGGCAACAAAAAAGCAGGGCCTGGGCACGCTGGTGGATAAGATCATCCGCGCGCTGCCGCAGGGGCCGCGCTATTTCCCGGAAGAGCAGTTTACTGACTTGCCGGAGAAGTTCATTGCCGCCGAGATCGTGCGGGAAAAAATTCTGCTCAGAACGGGGAAAGAGCTGCCTTACGCGACGGCGGTGCTGGTGGAGCGTTTTGAGGATACAGAAAAGCTGATTCGCATTGCCGCCGCGATTGTTTGCGAACGCGAAGGGCAGAAGGGGATTCTCATCGGCAAGGGCGGTCAGAAGCTGAAGGACATCGGCACGGCCGCGCGGATGGAGCTGGAAGTGCTGCTCGGCAAAAAAATCTTCCTGGAGTTATTTGTGAAAGTGAGGCCGGGATGGCGCGAGTCGGCGGCGTTTGTGGAGGAGCTGGACTGGAGAAAGCAGATCTCCTGACGTTGGCAGGATCACCATCCTTATTCTTTCACCGCAATCCCCAGGGTCTTCATCTTGCGATAGAGATGGCTTCGTTCCAGGCCCAGAACCTCCGCGGTGCGGCTGACGTTGCCGTGGTTCTCGTCCAGCTTTTTCAGGATGTAGTCGCGCTCGTAGGCGGCGCGCGCCTGGTGCAGCGTGGAAAATCCTGAAGCCGTGCGGCTGCCATCACGGTGCATGAGCGGCGGCAAATGCTTGCGCTCAATTCGGTTCACCGTGGGATTCATGATGACCAGGCGCTCAATCACGTTCCTGAGTTCGCGCACATTGCCCGGCCATGAATAGCGCATAAGAACGTCAATGGCATCTTCAGTGATCTCACGCGGGCGGCGGCTGTAAGCCGCTGAAAATTCCTTCAAAAAATGTTTTGTCAGCAGCGGGATATCTTCTTTGCGTTCGCGCAGCGGCGGCACGTAAAAAGGAATTACATTGAGGCGGTAAAACAGGTCTTCACGGAAATTGCCGCGGGAAATCTCTTCTTCCAGGTCCTTGTTGGTTGCGGCGATCACTCGAACGTCCACCTTGATGGGCTCGTCATCGCCCACGCGCGTGAATTTCTGTTCGTCCAGCGCGCGCAGCACTTTGGACTGCGTCTTCAGGCTCATATCGCCAATCTCATCCAGAAACAGCGTGCCTTCATTCGCCTTTTCGAACTTGCCTTCTTTATCGCCCACCGCGCCGGGCAAGGCGCCTTTGCGATGGCCGAACAGCTCGCTTTCAATCCAGTCTTCAGGGATGGCGGCGCAGTTTACTTCCACGAAAAGATTATCTTTGCGGAGACTATGCGCGTGGATGGCATGGGCCACCAGCTCCTTCCCTGTGCCGGATTCTCCGTAGATCAGGACTCTGCCGTTGGTGGGGGCCATCACGCTGATCTGCTGGCGCAGGGCCTTCATGGGAATACTCTCGCCGGCAATTACGCTCCGCGCCTGCAATTGCCTCTTGAACTCGGCATTCTCGCGGCGAAGACGATGTGCATCCAGCGCATTCTTCAGAACAATGAGCGTACGCTCCAGCGAGAGCGGTTTCTCCAGGAAGTCAAACGCCCCCAGTTTGGTGGCTTTCACGGCCGTTTCAATTGTCCCGTGCCCGGAGATCATGATGACTTCAGGAGGGTCTTCGAGCTGGCGTATGCGTTCCAGCGTGTCCAGGCCATCCATCCCCGGGAGCCAGATATCAAGCAGTACGACTTCACATGCTCGCTTTTTCAGCAGGTCAAGGCATGCTTCGCCGCTTTCGGCCAGCAAGACCTTGTAACCTTCATCTTCAAGGATTCCGCGCAGAGACTCCCGTATCTCGCGCTCATCGTCCACCACCAGAACACTATGCATTCTTAGTTGCCGCCTCGGCCATGTCTCCCGCCAGCGGAAGTTCTACGATGAACTTGGCGCCTGCCGGTTTGTTTTCTTCCACGCGGATCGATCCGTGGTGGTCCTCAATAATTCGACGGACAATGGCCAGACCCAGACCGGTGCCGCGCTTCTTGGTGGAAAAGTAGGGCAGAAACAGCTTTTCCTTGAGCTCGCGATCAATGCCATGGCCGCTGTCGGCGACCAGAATTTCCAGGGCATCGCGGCTTTCCAGCAGCGACGTGGTGATGTGAATCTCGCGCACCAGCGACCCCTGCACCGCTTCCGCCGCGTTGTCGATCAGATTGGCGAGTGCGCGCTTGATGGCTTCAGGATCGGCCATGGCCAGCGGCAGAGAAGGGTCGAGCTGCTTCTGCACCGCGATTCCGTCCAGGCGGCCATTGAACATGGCCAGCGTGGTTTCCACGATCTGGTTAACGTCCGAGGGGCGCGGCTGCGCTTCAGGGAAACGGGCGAGGGATGAGAACTCATCCACCAGCGAGCGCACAGTCTGCACCGCGCCGGAGATGGTTTGTGCACAATCGCCAATCACCACGAGCGATTTCTGGTCGGGCGCGGAGCCGCGCTCCAGGTGCCGCCGGATGCGTTCCGCGGAAAGCGCGATGGGCGTGAGGGGATTCTTGATCTCATGGGCCACGCGGCGCGCCACTTCGCGCCACGCCGCTTCCTTCTGGGCCTTGAGAAGGTCGCTGAAATCTTCAAAGACAATTACGTAGCCCAGCCGCTGCTTGCCATGTTGAACGGAAGAAACGGTAACGCTGGCATTGACGTTGTCTTTTTCAGCCGGGATCTCAAGCTGTGCCGCCGTGATGGCCATGCGGTCCGCCCGGCGGAGCAGATGCTCAATCTCAGACGCTATGTCTGCTGGAAAGATGTCCTGCAGGCTGGAACCCACCGGAGCCGGGCTATGCGGCCAGAACATCCTTCCGAAGGCAACATTGCCATGGGTTACGCGCCGGTCCGGCCCCAGCGACAGCACGCCCGTGGGGATGCTTTCCAGAATCGTTTCAATGTGGCGCCGGCGCTGTTCCAGTTCAGTATTGGTGTTCGTGAGCGCAAGGGCGGATTCTTCAATTTTGCGGCGGCTCGATTCCAGCTCCGCCGCCATGCGGTTGAACGATGCCACCAATTCCCCCAGTTCGTCGGCGGCAGGCACATCCACACGGTGCCCAAGATGGCCAATGGAAATTTCCCGAGTGGCCTCCGCCAGAGCTTCCACCGGCCGCGTGACCAGCTTGGCCAGGAAAAGAGAAAACCAGGTTGCTACAAACAAGACGAGCACCGTGAGCAGCGTCAGCAGCAGCATGTACATGCCGCGAATGCGCTTGGCTTCGCGGCTCAGCATCAGATAGTTCAGCTGGTTCTGCTTGATCTGCTCCAGCGTGGGAGTAAAGTCTCTGGGCAACGGCATGCCGACCAGGATGGTTCCTTTTCCGGCCGAAGCGGCGCCCAGTAGATACTCGGTTCCGTTCATGCTCCATTTTTCCGGGGCTTGTTGAATTTTATTCACAGGTGGGAGCCGGTCGCGAAGGATTGTCCAGGGTTGGGGAGCATTCCAACTGGCCACGGAATCGCCTTCAACCAGCGCAAGAGCGAATCCTCCCTGCAGCGTGGGCTGGTGGCGGCGGAATTCACGCAATACACCTGTATACACGCCGCTGGCAATGGCGTGCTGGGTCTCCGCAGACTGGGCTATCTCAAGGGCTTCATCGCGCGCATTCACGCCTGCATAGTCGGCCAGCAGAGCGCCCACCCGGCCCGAATCCTGCTGGAGTTCATTCACCGGCATGGAGAACCATTTGTCGATGGACCGGTTCATCAGGCCGTAAGAAAACATGAACATCACAATGGCCGGCGCAAACGAGAGCAGCAGCGCGCCAATGACCATTCGCGTTCGCAGGCGTGAACCCAGGACTCCCAGCCGGCGTTCCGCGTAAAGCTTTACCAGATTGCGGAAAAGAACGAATGTGAGCACCACCAGCAGCAGAAAGACCAGAGCTGAAAGAGCCACCAGAACCAGCGTCTGCTGCGCAGAGTCGGGACTCAGTTGCTTGAGGTTGAACGCCTGCTGGGAAAATACCACTCCGAAAAGAACAAGAATCCCCAGCGCGAGGGGGATCAGCATGGCGCGCCGCTGGCTCAGAGAAAGCGAGCGCTTGGTCGGCTCTGGATTCGATGCAGGCACAATTTCACTGCTCACGCTGCCGGGATCTGTCGCGGGAGTCTGAGAGACATTATAAGCGCTGCTGCAAAGCAGGGCAGCGCCCGAGGGCTTATTCGCCCGTGTCGATCTGCGCGCGCTGCAGCTTGTCAGAGTAGTCGATGTAGATCGACTTCCACTGGGTGTAAAAATCGATGGCGCCCAGTCCGCCTTCGCGATGGCCGTTCCCGGTGGCCTTGGTGCCGCCAAAGGGAAGGTGCACTTCCGCGCCGATGGTGGGCGCGTTCACATAGGTGATGCCCGCATCCAGATCGCGCATGGCACGGAATGCCTTGTTCACATCCCGCGTGTAGATGGAAGACGAGAGCCCATAGGTAACACCGTTGGCGATCTCAATCGCGTTCTCGAGGTTCTCACAGGGAATCAGGCTCACCACGGGCCCGAAAATCTCTTCCTGCGCGATGCGCATGCGGGAGTCGACGCCGGTAAACACCGTTGGCTCATAGAACCAGCCGTAGGAATGCTCGGGCTTGTTCACGGCCTTGCCGCCCGCTTCCGCTTTGGCGCCTTCATTCTTTCCTATCTCGACATATTTCTCCGTGGTGGCTACCTGCTGCTCATTGATCTGCGGGCCCACATCCACACTCTCATCCAGGCCATTGCCGATTTTCAATTGCTGCGCCCGGTACACAAGGCGGTCGGCAAACTGGCGGTAGACCCCTTTCTGGACGATCACCCGGCTGGCGGCAGTGCAGCGTTGTCCGGTGGTGCCGAAGGCGCCCCAGACCACGCCATCGAGAGCGAGATCAAGATTGGCGTCGTCCAGAATGATGACGGCATTCTTGCCGCCCATCTCCAGTGAACAGGGCTTGAATGATCGCGCGGCCGTTTCCCCTACCATCCGGCCTACTTCACTGGATCCCGTAAAGGAGACGGCGCGAACTCCGGCGTGATCCACCAGCGGCGCTCCGGCATCAGGGCCGAAGCCGGTCACAATGTTTACCACTCCTTTGGGCAGGCCCGCGTCCGTGAGTGCGCTCACCAGGTTGAAGGTGGAAAGGGGGGTATCTTCCGCGGGCTTGATTACGCATGTATTGCCGCACACCAGGGCCGGCAGCAGCTTCCAGGAAGGAATCGCCATGGGGAAGTTCCAGGGCGCGATCATGCCGCACACGCCCAGCGGCATACGCACAGCCATGGCGAACTTGCTGGGCAGTTCCGACGGAACCGTAGTCCCGAACTGCCGGCGGCCCTCACCGGCCATGTAGTAGGCGGTATCGATGGCTTCCTGAACATCGCCGCGTGTTTCCTTCAGCACCTTTCCCATCTCGCGCGTCATCAGCCGCGCGTATTCTTCCTTGCGCTCCACCAGGATTTCCGCCGCGCGATAAATGATTTCTCCCCGCCTGGGCGCAGGCACCAGTCGCCATTTATCAAAAGCCTTCTTTGCGGCTGTTACCGCATCATCGATGTCCCGCTTGTCGGAACGTTGAAAAATGCCGATCACATCACGGGTGTCTGCCGGGTTAAGGTTTTCGTAGGTCTGGCCGCTGCGGGATTCGAGCCATTCACCGCCAATGAAATTCTTATAGATTTTTGCTGACATGCGTTACGGATGGCTGCCTTTCGAGGATTTAAACTGTTCATCCTACCAAGTTTGCGCAGGTTCAGAAAGAACCCCTCAGACACGTCCAGCGGAGTTCTCGCGCGGTGCCGTCCAGGGACTCAGCGACCCGCGAAACTGCCACGCTTCGCCGGCCATCCACTGGGATGGAGGCAAGGTGAGCAAAACTCTTCATTCTAACAGACAATCTTTCCTCTAGCTCAGCAATGTCACGCAGAAGACCACTTCTCCAAAATGGGATTTTCTGCCGCTCTTAAATAATTTTCTAAAGAAAAAAGCTAATTTAGTGCATTCTATTACGTAGGTTTTATGTCCGCATCCGCTGCCAAATCGTTTCCTATGTCCATCCTTCTAGCTGACGATGACGCTCAACTGGCAACATTTCTATCTAAGTCACTGGAAGGCGCAGGTTATTCCGTTCATACAGCACTGGATGAAGAGAGCGTGCTGGAAGAACTCAAACGCCAGAATTATCAGCTCATCATACTGGACCTGAATTTTGGCCGGACAGACGGCCTCAGCCTGCTGGAACGTCTGCGTACGGAGGGGCTGGAAACACCGGTGATGGTCCTGAGCGCACGCAATCACGTTACGGACAGGATAGAGTCTCTGAACCTGGGCGCGGATGACTATGTGACCAAGCCGTTTTCCTTTCAGGAACTGGCGGCGCGCGTCAATGCCGTTCTGCGGCGCAAGACCGACCCTGCCCTCAGCATATTGCGGGTGGAGGACCTGGAACTTGACCCGGCCACCCGGAAAGCTCATCGGCGCGACCGGGAGATCAGGCTGAGCCCCAAGGAATTTGACCTGCTCTCATTACTATTGCGTCATGCCGGGAACACTGTAACCCGGCAGGAATTGCTGCGCGAGTGCTGGGGACATGAACTGGAGGGTGACAGCAACCTTGTTGACGTCTATGTAAACTACCTGCGCAAGAAAGTAGATTTCCCAGAGGATGAGAAGCTGATCTACACGATTCGCGGTGAGGGATACCGCCTGGGCAAACCGGCATCCCCCACGCCGCCGGGGGAAGGCCATAGCGGCTCCATCCGCTCGCTTGCGATCCATTCCTTTCCGGCAACCCCGGCCGAAGTGCCGGGGGGGACGGCAGCATCGGATGCCAGGTTGCGGAGCATTGTGCATTCCGTCACCCATGACCTTGCTCAGCCGCTCACCAGCGTGCGTTGTTTTCTGGAAGTGCTTGCCCTGGACAAAACTCTTCCCGCAGCCGTGGCCAGCGATCTGGGCGTGATTGAGCAGCAGGCGGACCGCGCTATCGCGCTGACAAAAGGAATTTCTGCCCTGGTTCGCGAACTGTTGCCGGCCGGAGAACCGTGGGTTCCTCTGGACCATCTCGTGAATGATATTTTCAGCGATTTCAGTGCCATGGTGAACTCGGGCGCGCTTATGCTGGAACGTAAATGGGATTCATCAGTCGAGGTCAGCAGCAGTCCGGTTCTACGCAGGCTTCTGTTGCTGCTGTTCTGCAAACTTATCGGGCGTAATACTGACCCGCTGCTTCTTACCATCTCCGCTGAGGCCAAAGACGGCCGCTGCCGGATAAGTTTTGCCTGGAAAGCCGACGGACCACGAACGGCTCTCGATGGCCGTACGATTCTGGCCAAGGATATGGAGAACCTTGAGCGCATGACCGCCTGGCTCGGGGGGACCATTTCCTTCAGCAATGAGAGGGAAGTGCTCGTCGTCCTTCCTTCCGCTGAATCGAATGCCTGATATCAGGCTTGGCATGTCGTACGGGGGCAAAAGCGCAACGCTATTCTCCCATCACAGCCACTACCACGCGTTTTGACCTTTGCCCGTCGAACTCCGCGTAAAAGACCCGCTGCCATGTGCCGAGGAGCAGACTGGAGTCCTTTACCGGAAGGATCACCTGGTGGTGCACCAGAATGGCTTTCAGGTGCGAATCTCCATTGTCTTCTCCTGTCTGATGGTGCAGGTAATCTTCCTTGAATGGGGCCAGTTGCTCCAGCCAGCCGTCAATATCGTGAATCAGCCCTTCTTCATTGTCGTTTACGTAGACGCCGGCCGTAATGTGCATGGCTGAAACCAGCGCCAGCCCGTTGCGGACGCCGCTCTCGCCCACAATCTTTTGCACTTGCGGGGTTATGTGGATGTATTCGCGGTGCTTTTTTGTATTGAACGTGAGATAGGCGGTGTGAAACGTCATTTCGTCTCCGGTGCGGTTGAATCTTCCTAAGCCCGCGGCTCGCGCGAAAGAGCACAGCAAGGCATCTAAGAATATATGGCGCGGAAAACATATCCAACTGCCGCCCCTTTCCTGCCGCAAAAGCTCACGCTGCCGAAGGTGCGCGAAGCCGCCGCGGAATGCAAAGCGTGCGATCTGTGGAAGCGCGGCACACAGACGGTATTTGGGGAAGGCAGCCCGAACGCGCGCGTGCTGATGGTGGGCGAGCAGCCAGGGGACAAGGAAGACCTGCAAGGGCGGCCATTCGTGGGCCCGGCGGGAGCCGTCCTGGACAAGGCTCTGGCAGCGGCGGGCATTGACCGCAATGAGGTTTATGTAACCAACATGGTCAAGCATTTCAAGTGGGAGCCGAGAGGCAAGCGCCGCATCCACAAAAAACCGAATGCGGTCGAAATCAGCGCCTGCCGACCGTGGCTGGATGCCGAGATCGCAGCGACTCGACCGGATGTGGTTGTGCTCCTGGGCGCCAGCGCGGCCCAGGGACTGCTTGGCCGCGACTTTCGCGTAAGCCGGCGGCGCGGCGAATGGCTGCCGTCGTCAATCGCACCGGCGGTGATGGCCACGGTTCACCCGTCGTCCATTCTGCGCGCGCCGGATGACAATACGCGACATGAAGAAATGCGGAAGTTTGTTGCGGACCTTGAGAAAGTCGCTGCCCGGCTCAGAGCTCCCAGGGCGGCATGAAATGCGCGGGCGACACGAGTCAATTCATCTTGGCCATGGAGCGGCGCAGGCCCAGCGCCGTCTGCCGGATCTCTTCCGCGTCCGAGGCGTCAGGTGCCATTTTTACGTATTCCTCAAAATCGTTCAGCGCGCCCCTTAAATCATTCAGGTTGTACCGCAGCGCGGCGCGTTGCTTCACGTCTTCCGGCGAGCGCGGATAAATCACGAGGATCAGGTCCACCACCTGCAGCGTGCGGCGGAAGTCCCGCCGTGACAGGTAGATGGTCCGCAGGTTGTTGAGCATGCGGGTGAGCATCTGCCGGCGGGTCACGATCAGAAGAAATTCCGGGCGCAGCGTAATCAGACCTTCATGGATTGACTCGATCTTGCGCTTGCAGTCATCCTCGCTCAGCACTGAGCCGCGCTCAAAGGCGTCAATGAAAAATGACCGGCCATCGATGTCGTAATGTTTCAGCAGAAAATGTCCCGGCATGCCGACGCCAAACAACTGAAATCCGGCTCGGCGGGCCACTTCCATATAGAGGAGCGCCAGGGTGATGGGGATGCCGAGGCGGCGGTCGAGGACATCATTGATAAAAGAATTGCGGGGATTGTAGTAATCGGCGGTATTTCCGCGGAACATCTCTTCTTCAAATAGGACGTAATTCAACGCGGCTATGCATTGCGCCGGATCGCCGGGATCATCGATTTTTTCTTTGACCCGGCGCGCAAGAGCTTCTATCCGGAGCACGTAGGGAGCGGGATCAAGCTGCGGGTATTCGATGCGGGCAAAGGTCAGCGCGGCTCTCAGCAGGTCAATCCGTTCATCTTCAATCCCGCTATGAACCAGCGTGGCAAAAGCGTGGAGCACTTCCGGCCTGGCTTGTGCTTCCATGCTTCTAATTGTAGCTGACCTGAAAGCGCGGACAAGGCCGGGTAATGGCCTCTTATGTCAACAACAGCAGGCCCTTTCATTCCAGGCTTCATGCGCTTCTTTGATGATGATGGGAGTGATGGCAAGCGCCGCCAACGGATCGGCCCAGGAGATCCCGAACACTGCATTCAATGCCAGGCCGGCCAGGGCGATCCATGCCAGCCAGGCGCAGACCGAACTTTGGACGGCATCGGCGGCAAGCGCGGAACTGCCGGCTGCAGCCGAGAGTTGCCGCTTCCGGCGCGCCAGCCAGGGCATGACCGCCGCAGCCGCCAGAAGCATCCCCATGCCGAGATAACTCGTCTGAGGCGGATTCCACAATTTCAGCAGAGACACGGCAGAAGCACATACGATGAACGCTGCCAGGGAATACAGCAGCACGGCGGTGAGCCGGGCGGCACGACGCTCGGTGAGACGTGTTCCGGAAAACCGTATCAGCACAGCCATGCCGGAGAGAAGCTCAATCGCGCTATCACCACCAAAAGCGAGGACGGCAATGCTGTGAGCGCGAGCGGCGACCACCGCGGACACCACGACCTCGATACCCATCCAAAGGACGGTCACGACCTGGATCCGCCGGATCGCAGTCAAGTGTCCAGTTTCGATATCCGCGCTGGAGTTCATGCCATCCATTGTAAGCATTGAGAAGGCCCCCGAGGGTGGCACAAAGACGGGCGCGCCTGAGCACAGCCCCAGAGCACCGGCTGTTTACGCGTGTGACCGTTGCCTGTTTCGAGCGGCAGATCCCGAATGCGCTCGTATCACACCTGTAACACATCGCCCTCTCTTGCGACGGTCCGGTACAGCACCGGATTGAAGAAGAAGCCGAGCAACAAGCGCGAAATCAATCCTGCGACAATGACGATGGCGAAAGGCTTCTGCGTGTCAGAACCGATGCCGGTGGAAAGAGCCGCCGGCAGCAGTCCCAGGCAGGCGACTAAAGCTGTCATCATGATGGGCCGGAGGCGCAGCAGGGCCGCTTCGCGCGTGGCTGTGGGAATGTCCATGCCCTCGCGCCGCATCTTGTTGATATAGGAAACGAGGATGACGCCGGTCTCCACGGAAACTCCCATCAGTGCAAGCAGGCCGAGCACCGATGACACGCTGAACGGAGTGTGCGTGAGTTTGAGCGCGATGAGCGCGCCAACCGGTTCGGTCATCACCACGTCGAGAGCGATGATGACCGGAAATTTGAAATTTCCGTAGAGCGCGAACAGGATAAAGAAGATCAGCAGCACCGCCAGCGGTCCAATGAAATCCAATTGCGCCTTGGCTGCCAGGAACTGGTCATACTCGCCGCCCCACTTTACCGTGTAGCCCGCGGGGATGGTTACGCTCTTTTTGAGAGCTTTCTGCCCGTCGTCCACGGCGCGCTCCAGGTCGCGGCCTTCAATGCTGTATTGCACGCCGATATAGCGGGAGTTATTTTCCCGGTAAATGAAGGACGCGCCATTACCCTGATGAATTTCCGCCAACTGGCTGATGGGGATCTGCTGGCCATCCGGCGTGCCCACCAGCAGGTTGCCGATCTCCTGCGCGTTGCTGCGGAATTGCGGCTGCATCCTCACCACCAGATCAAACAGCTTCTCTCCCTGGATCACCTGGGTTGCCGCATTCCCTCCCACGGCGGACTCGATCACGGCTTCCACGTCTGAGACGTTGATTCCATAGCGCGCAATCTTGCCGCGGTCCACGTTGATGATAAGGCTGGGCTGCCCGAGTTCCCGGACCACGGTGAGATCGGTGAATCCCGGCACACTCTCCAGCGTCTTTTTGATCTGGAGCGCCTTGGTTTGCAGTACCTGCAGGTCCGGGCCGTAGATTTTTACCGCCAGCGAACTCTTGAGGCCGGTGAGAGCTTCGTCCACGGCGTCTTCGGCGGGCTGCGTGTAATTGAAGATGATTCCGGGAAAGGCGCTGAGTCTCTTGTTCACCGCTTCGACCAGCTTTGCTTTCGTGTCGATTTTTCCGCGCCATGAAGGATCGTTGTAGGGCTTCAGACCGACATAGAATTCGGCATTGAAGAAGCCCGTGGGGTCGGTGCCGTCGTCCGGGCGCCCATGCTCGGAGCCGACGACGGTGACCTGAGGATACGAGATGAGCACATTGCGAATCTGCGGCACGATTCTGCTGGATTCATCGAAGGAGATGGTGTAAGGCATGGTGGCGCGGACCCACAAAGCTCCCTCGTCGAGGTGCGGCATGAATTCGCCCCCGATGAATGGCGCCAGCGAGAGCGTACTGCAGAAAACCAGCACCACGACCAGGATTGTCAGGCCGCGATGTTCCAGGCACCAGTCAAGCTGCCGCGTGTACAGGCGTTTGATCCATTCATAGGCTTTGTTGGTGGTTTCCTTCACTCCGCTTTTGAACCAGTAGGAAGAGAGCACCGGAACAAATGTAAGCGTGAGAATCAGCGCGCCCAGCAGGGCGAACGTCATGGTATCCGCCATTGGGTGGAAGAGCTTGCCTGAAGGCCCGCTCAGGGCATAGATAGGCAGATAGCCCGCGATGATGACGGCAACGGAGTAAAAGATGGGCCGGTCTACATCCGCCGCGGCTGCCAGGATGACGTCCTTGATGGAGTAACTCTGGCCATAGCGCAGGGCCAGTTCACGATAGATGTTTTCCACCATGACCACGGTGCCATCGATGATGATTCCAAAATCGATGGCGCCAATGGACAGCAGGTTCGCCGAAACATCATGCGCGTGCAGCACAATGAAGGCGAACAGCAGGCTTAGCGGAATGGTGAGCGATACAATGATCGCGGCCCGCACGCTGAAGAGGAAGAACAGCAGTACCACCACCACCAGGATCATGCCGCGCAGCAGGTTGCTTTCCACCGTGTCAGTGGTCAGCTTCACCAGATCGCTGCGGTCATAAAACGGGCGGACCTTCACATCCTTTGGCAGAATCTCGTTATTGAGCTCGTCTGTCTTCTTTTCCACCGCCTTGAGCACGGTCTGGGTCTGCTCCCCGCGGCGCATCAGAATCACGCCTTCCACGGCATCATTCTGGTTGGAATGGTGGGTCTGGAACCCAAAGTCGCCAAGCCGGGGCGCGTGGCCGATGGTCACTTCTCCCACGTCGCGTATGCGAATGGGCGTTCCCTTGTTGCTGGCGACGATGATGTTGTCGATGTCGTCCGTGGTGCTTACCAGGCCAATGCCGCGCACGTAATAGAACTGGCCGCCCTGGGAGTAAAATCCGCCGCCCGCATTGGAATTGTTGTTGGCGAGCGCCTGTATGACCTGGGGCACGGTCAGGTGATAGCCGTAAAGGCGGGCAGGATCAAGCAGCACCTGATACTGCATGACGGTCCCCCCGAGGCCGGAATCGTCCGCCACGCCGGGCACTGACTTGTACGCGCGTTCCACCACCCAGTCCTCGAGCGTCTTCAACTCCTGCGGACTCCGGTCAGGGCTCTCCAGAACGTAGCGATACACCAGCCCGCTCGGGCTGAACAGCGGCGCCATGCTGGGCGCGACGCCTGAAGGAAGCTCGGCATCGCCAATTCGCTCAAAAATCACCTGCCGGGCAAAATAACTGTCAGTGCCATCTTCGAAAGTAAGCCGGATGTCAGAAAGGCCGTAGAGCGAAATGGAGCGCATCACTTGCATCTTCGGCGCGCCGGAGAACTCCACTTCCAGCGGAAGCGTGATCAGCCTCTCGACTTCCTCGGCGGCATGGCCCGGCCACTGGGTGATGATCTCCACCATGGGCGGCGACAGGTCGGGATACGCGTCCACCGGCATGTGCTGGAATGAGATGGTGCCAGCGATGATCAGCAACACCACCAGCATCAGCACCAGAAAGCGCTGACGCAGTGACATTTCCACAATTCTGTGAATCATTGTTTTTGGCCGCTTCGCGGCAAACCGCTAAAAATCCTCGATCGCATGGGCTTTACTTATGCTCCTGTCGCCAGCCGGACTCAGCGCGTGGGCGGCTTCGGCCGGCATGTTGACAGCGGCTGTTTTTGGCCGCTTCGCGGCAAACCGCTAAAAATCCTTGATTTCACGAACGTTGCTTATGCTCCTGTTGCCGCCGGACTCAGCGCGTGGGCGGCTTCGGCTTCAAAGTCTGTCGCTTCGCTCCAAGACCGCTTTCGAGCAGCGACCAGCGGTCACTGTCTTGCTCCTGTTACACGCCGCTCGGCACGCAAGCCGGCCTCGCGGCTTACTTCCGCTCTTACGCCGCTTTGCGGCAAACCGCTAAAAATCTTGAATGCCATCAACGTCTTTTACGCTCCTGTTGCACGCCGCTCGGCACGCAAGCCGGCCTCGCGGCTTACGTCCGCTCTTGCGTCGCTTCGCGGCAAACCGCTAAAAATCCTCAATCCCATGAACCTCGTTGATGCTCCTGTTGCAGCCGGACTCAGACGCAAGCCAGGGCTCGCAGCCAAAATTCACTGCAACGAATTCGCAAACTGCAGGAAGAGGCTCCCCTGGCCAACCACGCGATCGCCCGGCTTGAGACCGGTTGCGATCTGAGTCTGGCCGCCGTAGCTGCCATCGAGTTTTACCAACCGCCGGGCAAACTGGGCATCTGCGACCTGAACGTAGACAAAGGGCTCGTTTTCCGCGTTGCGTAGAACTGCCGAGTCCGGGACCAGCAGCGCATTCCTGATCTTGCCCGCCACAACGGTCGCGGTGACATACATGTCTTTTTTCAGTTTGCCGTGGGGATTCGCTGTATCGATCCTCGCCTGCAGCGTGCGTGAGGTTGGATCCAGCGCCGCGCCCATAAAGGAAATGCGTCCGTGGAAATCGTCAGGATACGCATCCGTCTTGATGGTCACCGGGTCGCCCACGTGCACGTAGGCGAGCTGATTTTCATAAACGTTGGCCAGCACCCATACCGTGCTCATATTGGAGATGGTGAAGCACTGGGTTGAGCCCGCCTGGATCACCTGTCCGGGTGCGCACAGCCGTTCCACCGCTTCGCCCGTGATTGGGGCGCCCAGGGGAATCTCGGGCGTCGCCGGCCGCTCCGCCAGCGCTTCAGGATGACGGATACCGAGAACATTGAGGGCCTGCTCGGCGGATTGCAGGTCCGCCTGCGCCTGGGTCTCCGCGGATTGGGCCGTCTGCAGATCGCGCTCCGCAATCGCATGATGCTCGTAGAGGTCCTGGGCGCGAACGTAATTCTTGTGCGCCAGATCGTGAGCGTCACGCGTCTTCAGGTAATTGGCTCTCAGCTGCGAGAAGTCCGGGCTGCTCACGTAGAGCATGGGCTGGCCTTTGCTCACGTGCTGTCCGGGCGACACCACCAGGCGGCTGACCGGCCCGCTCACCTGCGTGATTACGGGCGTGGTCTGGAAGCCATTGAAGGCGACCGTTCCCGTGAGCCGCAGAACGCGGGGGAAGTCTTGCGGTTCCACGGTTACCACGCTGACATGCTCCATCTGTTCTTTGGGGATGGAAAAAAGTCCCGCCTTGGAACTGTCAGCGTAGGCAGCTTTAGGCTGCGGACCGCCGCTTGAGCAAGCCGTGAGTGCTGCCATCATCAGCATGCCTGCGGTGGTGAGCAAGTAAGCCCGGAATGGGAAGGAACGTCTGTTCTTCATGGCAAACTCCCGGTGCCCACGGCCTGGCGTAACTGTTCCAGGCTGAGCATGTAGGCGGCC
>JBLMYN010000168.1:0-6072 GCA_050258305.1 Actinomycetota bacterium | reverse complement strand
GCGGACCCGCCATAGCACGGTACGGGAATGGTCTTTCACCACGTCGCTGATGAGGATTCCAAGGGCGGAGAGCGCTCCCGGATACACCGGGACAATCACGCGCGGAATTCGCAGCGATTTTGCCAGTTCGCAGGCGTGCATGGCGCCGGCCCCGCCGAAAGCCGCCAGAGCGAACTGACGCGGATCATAGCCGCGCTCAATCGATACCACGCGCAAGGCTTTCTCCATATTGGCATTGACCACCCGCACCACGCCGGCGGCAAATTCCTGCGCGCTCAAGCGGCTACCCTGCTGTTTGAGCCAGCGCTCAACAATGCTTCTCGTTCGCTCAACGTCGAGTCTGAATTCACCGCCCAGAAATTGGTCGGCCGGTAGCCTGCCCAGCAGGAGATTGGCATCGGTCACCGTGGGCAGCTCGCCCTTGCCATAGCAGATCGGCCCTGGGTCCGCGCCGGCCGACTCCGGCCCTACCCGGAGTGCTCCCCCGGCATCAAAGCGCGCCAGTGATCCGCCGCCTGCGCCAACAGTATGAATATCCAGTACGGGCACGCGCACCGGCAGACCCGCAACTTCCGCTTCATTCGTTGTGGAAGGCCGGCCGTCCACCAGAGCCACGTCAGTGGATGTGCCGCCCATGTCGAACGTGATCAGGCGGGTGAAGCCGCTGCGTGCCGACACGGCTGCGGCCCCTACGACGCCGCCGGCGGGCCCGGAAAGGACCGTTCTCACCGGCTCCTGCGCCGCCGTAGCCAGAGCTGTGATTCCGCCGCTGGACTGCATCACGAATATGCGCCCGCCTTTGCGGGCTTCGTCCCGCGCCCCTATACGCTGCTCAACCTTTCGGAGATATGTTTCCATCACCGGCTGCAGGTAGGCATTCACCACCACCGTGCTTGCGCGTTCGTACTCGCGGAACTCGGGAAGAATCTGGTGAGATACCGAGAGCGGAATATGCAGATCAGAGAGCGCGTGTGCCACCGCGCGTTCGTTCTGCGGGTTGGCAAAGGAGAAAAGAAGAGAGATGGCCACCGCCCCGGCTCCAGCGGCAGCAATTTGTGCTTTCAACGTCTTCAGCTCTTCCGAATCTGCTGTACAAAGCATGTCCCCCTGCGCGGACACGCGTTCATGAACACCGAAACGCAGATCGCCTGCCACCAGCGCCGGCTCCCTTTCGAAAAAGAAATCGTAGAGCCTGGGCCGGTTCTGTCGGCCGATTTCGATCGAATCCTCAAAGCCCGCGGTTGTCACAAATGCTATGCGGGCGCCTTTTCGCTGCAGGAGAGTATTGGTTCCCACCGTCGTGCCGTGCAGCACGGTAACCTCGGCGCTCTCCGGCAGGATCTTCGCGACCGCGGCGGCAATCGCCTGCGAAGGGTCGGCAGGCGTGGAAAAGACCTTGAGAATCCGCAGGTGGCTCCGTTCGAGCCACACGCAGTCAGTAAAGGTGCCGCCGCTGTCTATGGCAATGCGGAGAGGGCGATGAGGAGTAGTACGGGCCATGAGTTCAACAGAACGCGCGATTTTACCATTTCAGCGCGGCTTGTACCCTTGGCCCATTGGCGGACCATTCTCCATAACATCAGCAGTACGAATGGGAATCAACGACGCTAGCAGTTGATCGCGTGCAAACCCGTCACGTTCCATAACGGCTGGCAGGGCCGCTCCAAGGAGGAGTTTAGGACTATTCATTCAATTGGTGGTAAGGCTTCACCCATTGCGTGTCCGCGTCTGTGCGGCCGCAGGCCGTTCCAGACGATCTGGTGGAAGGCCTTATCCATACCTTGTCGTGATTTCCTAATCAGGCACTGGCGCGTGGAGGCTTCCAAAGGCACACTTACCGAATGAACCGAAGGCAGATGAAAGTAAGCGGAGATGCGGCGTCCCCAGCTGCCCGTTAAAGATACTGTTCGTTACTATGCGCGGTTCACTTCGCCGTGAAAAACACATCAAAAGCTTTTCGATCTACGCTCGGTTTGCCAGAAATTCCCGAGTTGATGTCTGCCCGGTAGCGGAATACGTTGCCAAACTGGTCCACTCTGTGCGACAGTGAATACCTAAGATCAATCGATAACACCCCCAGCTCTGGCAAGTTGTGCAGTTCCTCAGTTTGACAGATGCCGTCATGGTTTTCATCAATCCACAGGCGAAGGAATGAAAATACTTGGTCCTGCTGGTCAATAATCCCATCGTCATTTCCACCATGATCGGCCTTGTCGTAAACCGCAAGCGCGAGAAATCCATTCGGGCGAGCGGACGGGGGCTGCGGCGTAAAGTTCCCGAACAGTTGTGTCCCGTTGGTTACGAATCCGTTACTGTCTGGCAGCGCCAAAAATGCGTTGCGGGAATCTGGGGCGGTCCAGCCTATCCTGACCGGATTGCCAGTTCCCGCGATGTCAAACAACACACCATCGGCAGCGGAGGTCAATTGAAAACCCCGCCCGGTGGTGTCCACAATAATGGGACTGCAATCATAGGTGAAACCGTCTGCTGTTGGTCCTCCCAGATTTACGGCTGTTCCGTTCAAGCACGGGTCAGGAGGCGGCGGGGGTAGAGGGGGATCGCAGCCTTGAGGATCATCAAAATCCTGAAGAACGGCAGTGTTCCCTGCGCAGTCACCAACGCGTATTTGCTGTTTAATTAGACGATTGAAAAAGATGCCGATGGCCTTAGCGCTTGCCGATGCCTGAACACCTCCAACTGCTGCATCAGCCTGCGCAGAGTTATCCACGGGTTGATTCGAACACGTCTTGAACGCGTTTGCACCAATTACGAAAGCGTCAATTGGATCAGCTGGCGGAGTGCAAAATACAATCAGGCTGCAAGCGGCGGGCGCATCGATGTGTTCATCCAGACAATGCGGCCCTGGATCAGCGCCGCTGATCTGCGCAATCGAAATGCGACCGATTCCCAAGAGCACAAATAGCAAACTGCACCGCTTCAGATATTCATAAGACATAGTGTTGAACCTTTCTTGAGCTGAACGCCTACCGCTTTCTAATCACCGGCCGATTGTCGTAGCGCCGGAACTGTACAGTGCGCAGGGCCATGTCGTCCCCGTAGTTATCCCGAGTAGTTATCAATTCATTGAGGAGGCTTCGTTTAGTGGCTCTGTATACATCTGCGGGGGTAATCGGAACTCTTCCAGTATCTTTATCGGTTTCTGTGTCAATGGCAGTCAAGATGTCCTTTAGGGATTCGCCGGACGTGAGCCGAGAATGTATTTCGCTCATCAGATCCTGCTCTGCGTCCACCCGCGCCTCAAATCGACTGACCATTCCCAATTCATCCGTGCCTACACACTCGCCATTATCGAAAATGGCCACATCAATCCCGACTGAGACGACGGAAAATTGAGTTGCGTCTGAAGAGCGGCCCCTAGCGAGAGCGTGTAGCTCTTCTTTGGTTCGCGCCATTCCACCGACCGTCACGAATCGAGACCCGTCTTGTCGGATTTGATGTTCTACCTCTGCGTGTCCGCGACGCGCCCGTGTGCCATCGAGCAAACCACTCGGCTGAAGATAGCTCTGGTCGTGCGTTGTGACTCGTCCGTCAGGACCAGAAATTGTCCATCGCAATGCAAAGGCCACAATGGAACGGTGAGACGAATTTTTGAGAATGACCGATAACGGCCTTAAGAATTGGGCATCTTCATTTTGGCCGAACCCCAACCTTTGCAACTCCTCATCGAAGGCCGTGTCTGTTGGGAGGATGATAGAAAAGCCTGCGTCAGCAAGATCAGTTTTGTTAATCATTCCGTCACCCGTTTGAGCGGCTACACGCGGCCAGGACTGTATTTAGAAGCGCTCATCCAGATTGACAGCGAGGAGTTACTCCCCTCAAGAGAGATGCAGCGACTCTAGGCGATTTAAGTAGTAGTATAGTGTGAATTCTCCAGCCCCATCACGATAAGGAAAAAGCCGGCATGGTGCTGTAATCCACATCACTGCTGGGCAAACATTTCATGCTATGGCGCTATCGCGATTTATGTGTCCTTGACCTACGTCTCTGAAGCAACACGCTTCACCTCTTGCCGAATCTATTCTTTGCTGCGGTAATAGCCGCCGTGGCGCCGCCGTTAGCGGCAATACGCAGAAGGCGATGAGGGGTGCGGGCGATGAATTCAACAGAACGCGGCCAAGTCTAAACACTTCAGCTTTGAGCGCTCAGCCATGAGCCATAAGCCCATTGGCCGTTAGCTCTTAGCTTTTTGCCCCAGCAATTCGCGCTTTACGCGCAGCGAGCGTCTGGCATCATTCAACGCGCCACTCAAGCGGTTCTCTATCAGACACATGGCGCACACAGCACGGTCACAACTTCTTCCCCATCAGCAGCCCGTCAATGGAATTGAGATAATAGCGCGGCAACACCTTGAGCACGGAGTATCCGTGCTTTTTATAGAATCGCATCGCCTTCTGGTTGTCGACGGCAACCTCCAGTGACACATAGTCGCACTCCGCGCGCTTCAACTGCTCCTCAATCTCATTCAGCAGGAGTGATCCCACGCCGCTCTGTTGCGCGTCCGGAACTACGTCAATGGTGATGATCCGCCCCATGGAATGCGCTCCGCGGCGGGAGCGAAAGCGGTCAGCAATGACAAAGCCCAGAATATCGCCATCATTTTCCGCCACCAGTGTCGTGGCCGAGCGCCGGTCAAGAAAGTAGCGCATCTCGTCTTCAGGATAGGCGATACCCTCCACAAAGCAGGCGTGGTCGATTTCCATCAGGCGGGGAAAATCGCTTTCCTTGTAGCAGCGCAAGAGCACCAGTTCATTGTAGCGGGCACGAAAATGCCAGAAATGCCGGGAGTTGAAATTTCGGGTTCCGGCAATTCCGGCGATCTTCGCTAGAGGATTTATGCCACGATGCTCTCTCGGCGGCTCAAGCATCCAAGAAGTGCGGCTGCTATTTTCCGCCCAATACGATTTTGGCAATCGTCTGCAACTGCATGTTGGACGTCCCCTCATAGATCTTGCCGATCTTGGCGTCACGGAAGTACTTCTCGACCGGATAGTCCTTGGTAAAGCCGTAACCACCGTAGATTTCAACGGCAAGAGACGCCACGCGCTCGGCCACCTGGGAGGCAAAAAGCTTCACCATGGCGGCCTCTTTCACAAAGTTCATGCCTGCGTCCTTCATGCGGGCGGCGTTGTAAACCATCATGCGGACCGCTTCAATCTCCGTCGCCATCTGCGCCAGTTGGAACTGAATGCCCTGGAAATCAGAGATCGTCTTCCCGAATTGCTTTCGTTCCTGAGAGTACTTGATCGCGCTTTCCCATGCCCCGCGCGCCAGACCGAGCATCTGCGCGCCGATGCCGATGCGGCCCTCATTCAGAGTCTCAATGGCGATTTTGTAGCCTTTTCCGGCTTCTCCCAGCACGTTCGCTTTGGGCACGCGGCAATCCTCGAGAATCAGTTCGCACGTGCTCGAAGCACGGATGCCGAGCTTGTCTTCCTTCTTCCCAACCGTGAAACCGGGAAACTCCTTCTCCACGACAAATGCGGTAATGCCCTTATAGCCTGCAGCCGGATCGATGGTTGCAAAGAGGATGAAAATGCCGGCTTCCTTGCCATTCGTGATCCAGAGCTTGCGGCCGTTCAGTACGTAATCATTTCCCTTCAGCTGAGCGCGGGTCTGCATGGCAAACGCATCAGAACCCGAACCAGCTTCGCTGAGCGCGTACGCCCCAACCGTGTCGGCCGCCATGCGGGGCAGATAGCGCTTCTTCTGGTCATCGTTGGTCCAGCGCAGCAGCGCGTTGTTGACCAGCGTATTCTGCACGTCCACAATGACGCCCGCGGAAGGATCGATGCGGGAAACTTCCTCCACGGCAAGAATCGCATCAAAGAATTTCCCGCCGGCCCCGCCAAACTTCTCTGGCACCTCAATGCCCATCAGGCCGAGTTGGAAGAACTGGTCGATGATGGAACGCTCGAAGACGCCCTTTTCATCCATCTCCCGCACCTTCGGGCGGATCGCGTCTTCAGCAAATTGGCGCACGTTTTCGCGGAACAGGACTTCATCTTCGCTCAGTGCGACGAGCGGCTGGGGCGGAGCGGTAAGCTGGGCAGT
>JBLMYN010000167.1:0-4499 GCA_050258305.1 Actinomycetota bacterium | reverse complement strand
CGCCTCGTCCAGGTGCAGCACATGCTGGGCGACCGCGTGGGCAAAGACATTTTCTTTTATTCCATTACCATCGATCCCAAGCGCGATACTCCCAAAGTCCTGAAGGCGTACGCTCAGACCTATCACGTGGGGCCGGGCTGGACATTTCTCACCGGCAAACCTGAGGACATAGAGCTGATCACGAAAAAGCTCGGGCTTTATTCCGATCCCGATCCCGACAATCGCGACGGCCACGCTCCGGGCGTGCTCATCGGCAACGAGCCTTCTCACCAGTGGATGCTGGACGCAGCTACCGATAACCCCCGGTTCATGAGCATCATGATTGACCAGTGGCTCACGAGCTGGAAAAGCCGGCAGCCCAGTACGCTGGTCAGCTACAAAAACGCCCCCACGACCATTCAGAAAGATGGCCGTTATCTGTTTGGGCTGCACTGCGCGGCCTGTCATACCATCGGCCACGGCGACAAGATCGGCCCAGACCTGCAGGGAGTGACCAACGTACGCGATCCCAAGTGGCTGGCGAGGCAGATTGCCACGCCCGATGAAGTGCTGGCGGCAAAAGATCCGATTGCCACGGCGCTGTGGAACAAATACAAGCACGTAAACATGCCCAACCTGCGGCTGGACGTGGATCAGGTTCGACTCATCATCGATTTCCTGAAAGATCCAACCAAGCAAACGCAACAGGATCCCAGGTCTCTGGACCTGGTAGGCGCTCACGGCCACTAACAAGAACGCGCCGCCGATTATTATTCGGCGGCGCTCCTTAAATCCAGAAACGGCAACTCATCTGCCAGATCCATCTCGCTGGACTGCCTGCCGCACAGCAAGCAGCTCAGTGAGCACTCCCTGAAGGTTCTTCAAGTCGAGCGCGTTGGCTCCATCCGACTTGGCTTGCGCCGGGTTGTCGTGAACTTCCATGAAAATTCCGTCCACACCGGCGGCCACCGCGGCGCGCGAAAGCAACGGGATAAACTCCGGCTGCCCGCCTGACACAGCCTGGCCATTTGCCCCCGCGGAGGGAAGCTGAACAGAATGCGTCGCGTCAAAAACCACGGGGGCAAACTGCCGCATAATCGCCAGCGAGCGCATATCGACCACCAGATTGTTGTAACCGAACGAACTGCCGCGCTCGGTGAGAAAAACGTTCTGGTTGCCTGACTCGCGCACCTTCTCGACTGCATGCTTCATGTCCCAGGGCGAGACAAACTGGCCTTTCTTGATGTTGATGGCGCGGGCGTGCTTCGCGGCCGCCACCAGAAGGTCTGTCTGGCGGCAGAGAAACGCAGGGATTTGAACCACGTCCACGGCTTCGGCCACCGCCGGAACGTCTGCGGCTTCATGCACGTCCGTAAGCACAGGGACCTTGGTCTGCTGCCTGACCTTCTGCAGAATCCGGAGACCTTCGTCCAGCCCAGGGCCGCGAAAGCTCTTCAGGGAGGTGCGGTTGGCCTTGTCGTAAGAAGCTTTGAAGATATACGGCACCCCGAGCCTGCGCGTCACGGCGCTGATCTCTTCCGCCATCTTGAGCGCGTGAGCTTCAGTTTCGATGACACATGGGCCGGCGATCAGGAAGAGAGACTCCCCTCCAATCGTGACGGAGCCGATGGTGAAATTCCGGGCAGGCATCTCAAGAAAAGCTTACATGATTCGCAGCCGTGCAGTGATAAAACGTTGGGCTGTGCGGTTGCGGCACAGGCCACCGCTGCCTCCCTCGCCGACTTATAATCAGCTGCAATGGATGGTTCACCCTCGCAACCGATGGCTGCGGATACTCTCCCCCAGGCAGAAAAACTCTTCCTGCGCCTGCAGACGGCCAATGTATTTGTGCGCAGCCTGGAGCAGAGTCTTGAGTTCTACCTGGAATGCCTTGGTTTCGAGGTGGCCTTTGATGTAATTGTGCAGTCGGGTCAGCGGTGGGTAGGTGTGGCGCCGCCGGACGGAACCGCCGTGCTGACCTTGATTGAGCCGGCGCCGGGATCAGAAGAATATGGACTGATCGGAAGGCCTACGCAGCTCGTGTTTGTCACAGAAAACGTCGCTGCAAAATATGCGGAATGGCGAAAACGTGGGGTGCGCTTTCAGCATTCTCCGCGCCTCCGCCGGATCAAGTATCAGCAGCTGGCCGCGAGGCAGACAGTTGATCCCTCGCTCGTGCTCGGAACCCAGCCACCAGTCTGGGGCGGGGTGTTCACCCGTTTTGAGGACCTCGACCGCAACTCATTCGGACTGGTTAGCCTTGACGAGGTAAGCCAGGCGATTGAAGCTCAGCGGCGTGCCGCCGCAGCCAGGGCCGAAGCGGAAAAGCGCGCGACCTACGAGTTGGAAATCGCAAAAGAGGTACAGCTCAAGCTCTTCCCGCAGACCCTGCCGGTGTTGAAAACGCTCGACTATGCCGGGTTGTGTGTTCAGGCGCTGCAGATCGGCGGCGACTACTACGATTTTCTCAGCATGGGGCAGAACCATCTTGGCCTGGTGTTGGGTGACATTTCCGGGAAGGGGATTGCGGCAGCGCTGCTCATGGCCAACCTTCAGGCCAACTTGCGCACGCAGTTTGCCGCGGCTCTGGATGCGCCGGAAAGGTTTCTGCGTTCAGTGAACCGGCTTTTCTACGAGAATACCGCCGATAATGCCTATGCCACATTGTTCTTCGGCGCTTACGATGACTGCTTACGCCTGCTGCGTTATGCCAACTGTGGCCATCTCTCCGCCTTGTTGTTGAGCAACAACGGCTCTCTGGGGCGGCTCGATTCCACATGCACTGTTCTGGGACTGTTTCCAGACTGGGAGTGCTCGTTCTCAGAGTGCCAGGTCTTTTCCGGAGACATACTCGTTCTTTACACGGATGGAGTGACGGAAGCGCTCAACGACGCCGGTGAAGAATTTGGGGAGCATCGGCTTGTCGACCTCTTGTTCCAAAAGCGTTCTTTATCGGCGAACGGCCTGGCTGCCTCCGTGGTTGACGAGGTTCAACGATTCAGCGCCAGGAGGCAGCACGATGACATTACACTCATCGTCGCCAAGGGAATGTGACAAAGCTCGCGAAAGACGCGGTAGAGCGGCTCTCACCGCCTCGCAATCTTTTCCGGCCTCCTGAACAGCTCATCCTCTTCGTGGACCCGGCTGTCGCGCCGTCTGAGTCCGTTGTCATAGGATGCTTTTACAAACGCTCTGAACAGCGGATGCGGCTCCAGCGGCTTTGATTTGAATTCAGGATGGAACTGGCAGCCGAGAAAGAACGGGTGCTCAGGAATCTCCACGATCTCAACGTAGGTTCCGTCGGGCGTGGCGCCGGTCAGCCTCAGGCCGCCCCCGGTGAGAACAGCTTCGTATTCGCGGTTGAACTCGTAGCGGTGGCGATGGCGCTCGCTGATCTCAGTTGCTCCATAGGCAAGTGCAGCCTGAGTGTTGGGCTCGAGCTTGCACGCCCAGGCGCCCAGGCGCATGGTGCCGCCCAGTTCGTCAATTCCGCGCAGTTCGCGCAGTTTGTAGATGACGCGGTGCGGCGTGGCCGGATCGAACTCGCTTGAGTTGGCCTGCTCCAGCCCGCAGACGTTGCGGGCGAATTCAATGCAGGCCGTCTGCATGCCCAGGCATATTCCGAAATAAGGAACTTTTCTCTCGCGCGCGTAGCGAATGGCATTCAGCATGCCTTCAATGCCGCGCTTGCCGAAACCGCCGGGAACGAGGATGCCGTCAAAGCCCTCCAGTTGCACCTCGTAATCCCGATTGCCGTCTTTGCTTTCCAGACCTTCGGCTTCGACCCAGGTCACATCCAGCTTGAGATTATGCGCAATGGCGCCGTGAACGAGCGCTTCTTTCAGCGACTTGTAGGAATCCTCATATTCCACATACTTGCCGACAATTCCGATATGGACTTCGTCCTTCGGGTTGTAGATGCTGTGCACCAGCTCTTCCCAGCGGGAAAGGTCCGGCTCCTTCGAATCGACACGCAGGTAGCGCAACAGGAGCTTGTCCACGCCTTCACGGTGGAACACAAGCGGAACCTCATAGATGGAAGCCACGTCTTTGGCTGTGATCACGGCTTCGTCTTCCACGTTGCAGAAGAGCGCGATCTTGCTTTTCAGGTCTTTTGACAGGAAGCGGTCCGTGCGGCAGAGCAGAATGTCCGGCTGGATTCCGATGCTGAGCAGCTCTTTGACCGAATGCTGCGTAGGCTTGGTTTTCAATTCCTGTGCAGCCCCGATCCATGGAACGAGCGTCACATGCATGAAGATCGTATTGTCACGGCCCAGTTCCTGACGCATCTGGCGTATCGCCTCAAGAAACGGCAGCGATTCGATGTCGCCCACGGTCCCGCCGATTTCCACGATCGCAATATCCACGTCCTGCGCGACTTTTTTCATCGCCGCCTTGATCTCATTGGTCACGTGCGGAATCACCTGGACTGTTTTACCCAGATAGTCGCCGCGGCGCTCTTTGGTGATGATTTGCTCGTAAATCCGGCCGGTGGTCCAGTTGTTGTCGCGCGAGAGGCG
>JBLMYN010000166.1:0-13078 GCA_050258305.1 Actinomycetota bacterium | reverse complement strand
CCACAGAGCGGGCCGCTTCTTCAAAGGACGGCGCGTACCGGGCATTTTTGCCTCCCAGATTGCGCACGGCCTCGGCCACACGTTCCCCGGTTACGCCCGGAATGGGTGGCTCGCTGGCGGGATAAATATCCAGCACTACAAGACTGTCCGCATCGGCAAAGGCAGTTCCGAACTGGTCAAGCAGGTCGCGCGTGCGCGTGTACCGGTGCGGCTGAAAAATGACGTGCACCCGCTCAAAGCGGCATTGCCGGGCCGCGGCGAGCGTGGCGCGAATCTCCGTGGGGTGGTGGCCGTAATCGTCGATCACGCTTACGCCGCCAATGCGTCCCTTGAGTTGAAACCTGCGGTCCACGCCGGCGAAGGTCTCCAGGCCCTCGCGGATTTTCCGCACATCAATGTCCAGCCCTATGCCGACGGCAACAGCAGCGGTGGCATTCAGGACATTGTGCTGCCCGGGCACCTGAAGGTGGAAGTCGCCGAGGGATTTTCCCTGGTATTCGACCTCAAAATGCGAATGGTGTTTCGCGCTGGAGCATTGGGTCTTGCTGTGCAGGATGCGGAAATCGGATCCCGCGCCGCTCCCGTACGTGATTGCTCTTCTCGCAAGCCGGGGCAGCAGCCCGCGCAGCCGCTCATCATCATGGCAAAGCAGAACCATGCCGTAGAAAGGCACGCGGTCAACAAAGTCGATAAACGCCTGCTCCACGTCCGCCATATCGCGATAGCAATCCATGTGTTCACGATCCACGTTGGTTACCACGGCGAGGATGGGCGAGAGTTTGAGGAAGGAACGGTCACTCTCATCTGCTTCCGCGACAAGATAGTGTGATTTGCCAAGACGCGCGTTCGAGCCGAGCGCATCCACGCGCCCGCCAACCACGACGGTGGGATCAAGGCCGCCGGCGGCAAGCACCGCCGCCACCATGCTGGTGGTGGTGGTTTTGCCGTGCATTCCGGCAATGGCGATTCCATATTTCAGGCGCATCAGCTCCGCCAGCATCTCTGCGCGCGCGATCACCGGGATGTGTTGCGCGTGAGCCGCATCCACTTCCGGATTGCCGCGGCTGATGGCCGAACTGGTGACAACCACTTCCGCCCCGGTGATGTTCTCCGCCTGATGGCCCGTAAAAATAATTGCGCCCAGTTCCGCAAGACGCTCCGTGACCTGCGACACCCTGAGATCGGAACCGGAGACTTTATAGCCCAGCGTGAGCAGCACCTCGGCAATACCGCTCATGCCGATGCCACCGATGCCTACGAAATGAATACGTTGAATTTTTGCAAACATCTTTAATTTTGGTCGCTTCGCTCCAAACCGCTTAGCAGTTCGTCTAGTGGTTGTTCTTTCTATGCCTCCGACCAGCAGGGCTCAGCACCTGCCAGGCTTCGCCCTGCATGCCTCGAACCTGTCTTCGCTGCGCTCCAAACCGCTATCCGGTCTTGTTCCGTTACTGCTTTTCCTATGCTCCTGGTGCAGCCGGGCTCAGCGCGTGGGCGGCTTCGTCCCGACACGCTCTTCCACATCGCTCAGCAACCATCTGAGATGTTAATCGGCTGAATGCTGAGTGCTGATTACTTTTTTCCCGCTAACTCTGCCACCATGCGCGCCACACGCCCGGCTGCGTCATGGTGCGACAAAGCCCGTGCGCGCTCAGACATCAGCCGCAAACGGCTGCGATCGCCCATGAGCTCAAGCAATACATGCTGCAGCCGTTCGGGCGAAAGCTCCGATTGCGGAATCAGCAAGGCGGCGCCGCCCTCGGCGATTGCTTCAGCATTCCGGCGCTGGTGATCATCGGCAGCTTGCGGAAAAGGAACAAAAATCGCCGGCTTTCCTGCCGCGGTAATCTCAGCCACCGTGCTCGCGCCGGAACGGCAGACCAGCAGGTCGGCCCGGGCAAACGCCTGCGGCATGTTGTCAATGAACGCTGAAACTTCAGCCTGAATTCCCGCTTGAGAGTAGACGGCTTGAACAGCATTATAGTCGCGCTCGCCAGTCTGGTGGATAATGCGCAATCCGGGAATCTGTCGTAGTACTTCCGGCGCGGCCGCAGTCATGGCTTCATTGATGGCGTGCGCACCCTGGCTCCCGCCAAAGACCAGCAGCGTGGGAGGATGCGACCCATCCCGGGCCGGGACGGAAAAAAATTCCTGGCGTACGGGAACGCCAATCACTTCTGCATTGCGGAAAAATCTGGCCGTGCCGGGAAAATGCACCGCCGCCGCGGATACATGCCTGCCCACGATCTTATTCGCGAAGCCCGGAACATAGTTGGGTTCGAAAGCGAGTGTTGGTATCCGGGCGAGGATGGCTGCTGCCATGGCCGGACCGGAAGCATATCCTCCCACTCCGACGACAACGTCAGGTGAGAAGACCCTGATGATTTTGCGGGAGTCAAGAATGGCCAGTGGAAGGTCGATGAGCGTACGCAACCGTGTAAGCAGGCCCACGTTTTTGAGAGCGCCGACTTTGATCTTCATCAGGCCGAAGCCGGCCTGCGGAACCAGCCGGTTTTCTATACCGCGGGCCGTGCCTACGAACAGCACTTCGGCGTTGTAGCGTGATTTGAGTTCCCGCGCGATGGCCAGCGCCGGGATCACGTGTCCACCGGTTCCTCCACCGGCAATCAGTGCGCGCATCTCACCTCGAAATTCAAGATTCAATGCAATTTAACAAATCGAACGCAATAGGACAAAAAGTAATGTCCTCTTTGCAGACGAAAAACCGCTGGGTGCAACTTTGGATTCAGAAGATATACGGAACCAGGCGAGCAGTCCTGCGCGCGTACTCAGCATATTCGGGATAGGCTGTTTGCAGCAGAGTCTCCTCGCAACGGATCTTGATCACCAGAGTCGTCGTGATCAGCACTCCAAGCAGCGCATTCGTGGCCGACCAGTGCGCTGCCACGCCAGTCCAGCAGATCAGCAGCACTGCAGCATAGATTGGGTTACGAATGTAGTGATAGGGGCCGGTGGTAATCAGAGGTCCCCGGGTCGGATTGGCGGCCGCGTGAAAGCTTCTCAACCCGAAGGAAAGCCTCGCCCAGAGAACAAGGAGCAGACCGGCGATCTGCAGGCCGCCACTCAGCGGGCCGGAGGCGATCAAGCCATGACGCAGCAACAACGCAACCGCAGCCGCCACCAGGACGAATGTAGCCAGAATGGAAACTGCCTTTGCGCTCACCGCAATAGAATGCCATTCCGGTTCGAAGAAGCAAACAAATTTCAGGTACTCCGGACTGCTACTGTGATCAGCATCACATTCCGGGCGCCCACTGATAGTGGTAATATGCCCGCTCATAGGCTTGAGGCCGTGGTCACCGGAGCCGCCTTCTAACCTGCCCAGAATGTCGCTTTGCGGTTCCGTACACTCCACCTGCGCTTCACTCCCGGAAAAGTCACAAGGAGGCACTCATGGCGACAACCGCCCATCCTGAAAGCGGAATTGAGCAGTTATTGCGAGCCGAGACGGAATTCCAACCACCGGAGTTCCTGAAACAACAGGCGCGGCTGAAAGACTACGCATCTGAATACAAACGCTCCGTCGACCAGCCGGAAGCTTTTTGGACCGACATTGCGAACGAACTTGAATGGTTTCAGCCGTGGAAAAAGGTATTCGAGTGGAAGTACCCGACGTTCGAGTGGTTCCAGGGCGGCAAGTGCAACATCGTCTACAACGCCATCGATCGCCAGGTGAAATCCGGCCGTAAAAATAAAGTCGCCTATATCTGGGCCGGCGAAGACGGGTCCGAACGCCAGATCACGTACGGCCAGTTGCTCGACTTCGTCGGCCGTACTGCGAACGGCCTTAAGTCGCTGGGTGTAAAGAAGGGTGACCGCGTGATCATCTACATGCCGCTGTCGCTGGAAGGCGTGGTTTCCATGCTGGCCTGCGCGCGCATCGGCGCGGTGCACTCCGTGGTCTATGCCGGATTCAGTGTTCAGGCGCTGCGCAGCCGCATTGAAGATGCGCAGGCGCGTGTGATTCTTACCGCCGACTTCACATATCGCCGCGGCAAGCGCGTGGGACTGCGCTCCATTGTTGAGGAGTCCATCGACGGCCTGGAGATTGTTGACAAGGTTGCCGTCTGGCGGCGTGGCGACCCGCCCACCGAACTCACGTCGCATGAAGTCGATTTTTACGAGCTGGTCAACAAGCAGAAGCCTGACTGCCCAGCCGAAGTGATGGATGCGGAGGACCCGCTTTACATCCTTTACACCAGCGGCACCACGGGCAAGCCAAAGGGCGTGGTGCACGTTCATGGCGGGTACATGGTAGGCACTTACTACCACATGACGCGGTTCTGGGACATCCGCGATGACGACGTCTTCTTCTGCACCTCTGATATCGGCTGGGTTGTAGGACACTCTTACATCGTCTATGCGCCGCTGCTCGCCGGCGCCACCACGCTGTTCCGCGAAGGCGCCATTGATTTTCCGCATCCGGCCGTCGCGTGGGAACTGGTGGAGAAATATCGCGCGTCGGTGATCTTCACTGCGCCAACCGCTGTGCGCATGTTCATGCGCCATGGTGACGAACTGCCCAAAAAATACGACCTGCGCAGCCTTCGCTTCTTCACCTGCGCAGGCGAGCCGCTGAATCCGGAAGCTCTCATCTGGACCAATCGCGTCATCTGCGATAACGGCAAAACCGGCTTTGTCGCCGACAACTGGTGGCAAACCGAAACTGGCGGTCCGTGCCTCGGCACCATGTGCACCTTCGCGCAACGTCCGGCCAAAGCGGGCAAAGCCCTCCCCGGCGTCGTGGCTGAAGTGGTGGACCAGCAGGGCAATAAGCTGCCGCCGAACAAGGGCGGATTGCTCGTGCTCCGCCGGCCCTTCCCTCACATGTTCCGCACGGTTTGGGGCGATCCTGCCCGCTATGCGCAGGACTGGAACAAAATCCCCAACGGGTACACCACGGGCGATGTGGCGATTTGTGATGAGGATGGATACTTCACCGTGGTGGGCCGAGCTGATGATGTTCTGAACGTTGCCGGCCACCGCATCGGCACCGCCGATGTCGAAGGCGCTCTGGTCAGCCATCCCGCCGTGGCGGAAGCGGCCGTGATTGGCCGCCCGGACGAGATCAAGGGCGAGAACATCAAGGCCTTCGTGATCCTGCGCGTCGGTCACACGGCATCGCCCGAGCTTGAACAGAAGCTCAAGGACCACGTGAGACACACTCTGGGATCGATCGCCGTTCCGGCCGAGATCGCATTTCCAGACAAACTGCCAAAAACGCGGAGCGGAAAGATTATCCGGCGCCTGTTAAAGGCGCAGGAACTGGGCCGCGAAGTCGGCGATCTTTCCACCCTGGAGGAGTAGAACGAGAATTCGCGCGAGAGTGACACCGCGCACGTAATGAAGCTCGCGTTTTATTGCCTTTAGGCTCCGCATAAAGAGGCCACCGTTCCCCAGGGATGTGTGGCCTCTTTCCATTCCTAACCACAAAACCCACCACGGAGTCACGAGGACACGGAGAAAAGCAAAACCGGATGCAGGTTCTTCTTTAAGGGCCGTAACCATCAAGGGCGCAGCGCCGTCACGCGCGGCAGAGCCATGAGCTTCTTCATTGTTGCAATATTACCGCCAGGCTGACAAACGAATTTCCCTGAGTTGCCTTATCCGTGTTCATCAGTTCAATCAGCGGTAAGGTTTTGCTTTTTGGCTAACTGCCAACTGCTATTTGCCATTTGCTGGTTTATTCGCGTTCATTCGCGGCCAATGATTCAATTTGGATTTTTTGGCAATCCCGGCGATTCTGGCAATTCTCCGCTGTCTCTTTGTCGTGGTAGATTTTTGTCTTATGCCTCCCGCCACCAAATCTGCCGCGACCACGCGTTGCGCGTGGGCCACCACCGAACAGATGATCGCCTACCACGATCGCGAATGGGGCGTGCCTCAGCACGAGGATGTCGTCCTCTTTGAGTTCCTGACGCTCGAAGGAGCGCAGGCCGGCCTGAGCTGGTCCACCATCCTCGCCAAGCGCGAGGCTTACCGCGAAGCATTTGCCGGGTTCGATCCCCAGGCCGTGGCCAGATTCGGCGCCCGCGACGTGGCACGCCTGCTGCGTAATGATGGCATCGTCCGCAATCGCCTGAAGATCCAGTCGACCATTGCCAATGCAAAGGCATTCATCCGCGTCCGGGAAGAGTTTGGGGCATTTGACCGTTACATCTGGCAGTTCGTCGGTGGCGCCCCGCGGGCGAATGCCTGGCGATCAATGAAGACCGTCCCTGCGGAAACCGCCGAGTCGCAGGCCATGAGCAAGGACCTGAAGAAGCGCGGGTTCAACTTCGTGGGCCCGACGGTCTGCTATGCCTTTATGCAAGCTGTCGGCATGGTGAATGACCACCTGGTGGGGTGCTTCCGTTACAGGCAGGTCCGGTAGAGCCGAGATACCATAAACGTCGCGGGTTTTCAGCATCAGCCCTGAAAACGATGGCTGTGAGGTTTAGGTTTTCCCTTTGCTCTGTCTGCGATTAAACTTTAGTGGCCATGACTATCGCCGACCCGCTTCTCCGTTTTCGTCCTGAGTTTCCCATTCTGGAGCGCACCACTTACATGATCAGCAACTCCCTCGGGGCCATGCCGCGCGGCATGTATGACTCCGTGCGCCAGTACTGCGATGTATGGGCCACGCGTGGCGTGCGTGCCTGGGAAGAGCACTGGTGGATGATGGCCCGCGAAGTGGGCGACGCGATTGGAGCGATCATGAATGCTCCGTCAGGGTCCGTCAGCTTGCAGTTGAACGTCACCAGTTGCCAGGCGGTGGTGGCCAGTTGCTTTGAGTTCAGCGGCAAGAGAAACAAGGTCGTCTATAGCGACATGAATTTCCCGTCTGTCATGTATTTCTGGGAGGCGCAGCGCTCGCGCGGCGCGCGCGTGCACATGGTAAAGACGGACGATGGCGTTCTCGTTCCCACAGAACGGCTGCTCGACGCCATTGATGAAGACACTCTGCTGGTGCCCATCTCGCATGTGGTCTTCCGCAGTTCGTATATTCAGGATGCCAGGGCGATCATCGAAAAGGCGCACCGCGTGGGCGCCCACGTTGTGCTGGACGCATTCCAGTCTCTGGGCAATGTGCCGCTTGACGTGCAGACGCTGAATGTGGACTTCGCCGTAGGTGGCGTGCTCAAGTGGCTGTGCGGTGGGCCGGGAACTTCCTATCTTTATGTCCGTCCGGACCTGGCAAAGAAGCTGGAGCCGAAGCTTACCGGCTGGTTCGCCCATGAAAATCCGTTTGCCTTCGAGATCGGCGCAACAAAATATGGCGAGCCGCCGCTTCGCTTCATGCAGGGGACTTCCAACGTGCCCGGCTTTTACACGGCTATGCCCGGGCTGAAGATTATCCGCGAAGCTGGAGTGGACAACATCCGCGCCAAATCGAAGCGGATGACCGCGCGCTTGATTGAGCTCGCCGACCAGCGTGGCTGGCGTGTGAACGCTCCGCGCGATCCTGAACACCGCGGCGGAACCGTGGCTATCGATATGCCTAATTCCAAAGAAGTTTGCGCGGAATTGCTGCGCCGTGACGTACTGGTGGACTGGCGTCCCAATGCCGGGGTCCGATTCTCGCCGCATTTCTACAACACCATGGGAGAGATCGAGCGGGCGATTGCGACTGTGGACGAAATCCTGAGCAGCATGGGTGTGGCGGCCGGAGCCAGGTAGCTTCAACACAATCAGCAGAAGCTGGCACTTCCGCCGCGCTCACCAAAACTCCGCCGCATGGTGTAAGCTTTTGAGTTTCCTTGCATCTCTGGAGGCCCTTATCCGCATGCTCAAGCGCGCGAAAAACACCGTACTGATTTCCTGCTTGTCTATCGTTTCCCGCTTTGCCTTCACCGCTTTTGTTTCCGTCAGCTTGTGCTTCGCTATGGCTTCATGCCCGGCCATCAAGGCCTTTGCCGAGCAAACGGGAGGCATGCACCGCCAAGCCGCTGCAGCAACCAGCATGGCAAAGCGCGCCGGCGCAAGTCACGCGCAGCAAAGTGCTCAGGCGGCGAAAGCATCGGCGGAGCCAACCGCGATTTTCGGTTACCGCGACTTCAGCAAGCAACGGCAGTGGGACCACATGTTCCTGGCTGTCCCCAGCCCGGCGCGGGCGGAGCAGCATTTGAAAGTCCTGACCGCGCAGCCACACGTGGCTGGCTCGCCCCAGGACAAGCAGACCGCCGATTACGTAGCCAAGATGTTCAAGGTAGCCGGCCTGGAAACTGAGACGGTGCCCTACCGTGTATGGATGAACCGTCCCGCGGAAATCAGCGTCACAGTCACTGCGCCCCCGGACGTTAAGATGAGCGGTCCCACGCGCGAACATGTTTCCAGCGATCCATTTCAGGACAATCCTGATGTGGTCACGCCATTTACCGGATCGTCGCCTTCCGGCGATGTGGAGGCCGAGGTGGTGTACGCCAATTACGGCCGCCCGGAAGATTTCAAGAAGCTCAAAGACATGGGAATCGATGTCCGCGGCAAGATCGTGATCGTGCGCTATGGCCGCAACTTTCGCGGGGTAAAGAGTTTCATAGCAGAGCAGGAAGGCGCCGCCGGCGTGATTATCTATTCCGATCCCATGGACGACGGCTTCTTCAAGGGCGATCCATATCCCAAGGGTCCCTACCGGCCGGAGTGGGGTGTCCAGCGCGGCTCAATCCAGTACATGTTCAAGTATCCGGGCGACCCGACAACGCCCGGCTTCGCGTCGACCGTGGATCTGCCAAATTCCAGGCGTATCAACCCGGAAACCGCCACGAGCATGCCGAAGATCCCCACTACTCCGCTCTCGTGGGGAGATGCGCAGCCCATCCTGCAGGCGCTGGGCGGGCCGGAGTCGCCACGCGACTGGCAGGGCGCGCTGCCCTTTACCTATCACGTAGGTCCCGGGCCGGTGAAGGTGAAGATGCACCTCAAGCAGGACTACCGCTACTTCACCATCTGGGACGTGGTCGGAACAATCCGAGGGACGAAGTATCCGGACCAGTGGGTCGTGGTGGGAAATCATCGCGATGCGTGGGTGTTCGGCGCCGTGGACCCGAACAGCGGGACGGCGGCCATGCTGGAATCCGTGGCGGGCATCCAGAAGCTGCTGGAGCAGGGGTGGAGACCGGAACGCACGCTGATTTTTGCCAGCTGGGATGCCGAAGAGGAAGGGCTGATTGGCTCAACCGAGTGGGGTGAGCAGCATGAAAAAGATCTGGAGCACGCCGCGGCGTACTTCAATCTGGATGTGGCAGTGACGGGGCCGAACTTCAGTGCGTCGGCCGTGCCGAGTCTAAAGGGCTTCATACGCGAGGTCACCAAATTCGTTCCCAGCCCGAAAGGTGGCACCGTATACGACGAGTGGAAAAAAGAAAGCGCCAATCATGCTGAGCGCGAAGATAACGGCCACCGTCGCGAGCCCAACGCCAAAGTAGAGAACGATGTGCCTGTGGGTGACCTGGGCAGCGGGTCGGATTACAGCGTTTTCATCCAGCACCTGGGGATTCCCTCCGCGGACATGACCTCCAGCGGGCCCTACGGCGTTTACCATTCGACCTTTGACGACTTTACGTGGTTCAAGAAATTTGCCGATCCCACCTTCACTTACGAACAGGAGATGGCGCGCGTGCTGGGGCTGGAAGCGCTACACATGGCTGATGCTGATGTGTTGCCCTACGACTACGAAGTCTACGGCAAAGAGATTCAGGCGTACGTCGATCAGGCGCAGGACAAGGCGAAGAAGATGCTTGGGGCGAATGCTCCGGACTTCAGCAAGGCCAGTGCGGCGGCAAAGCGCTTTGAACACGCAGGCGCAAAGGTGCTGGCAATGCAGCAACATCCCGCTAAGGATACGGCAAAGCTGAACGAAACGCTGCTGGCTGCCGAACGCGCCCTGCTGCTGAACAAGGGGCTGCCGGAACGTCCATGGTTCCGTCACGCCATCTACGCTCCGGGCCAGTACACCGGATACGCGGCCGTGGTCATCCCGGGAGTGAATGAGGCCATTGACGCAAAGAACGCGCAGGTCACAGCAGAGCAGTTGCAGGCTCTGACCGACGCGTTGAATCGGGCAGCGGGCGTGCTGGAGGGAGCGGGGCGGTAAGAGGTCCATCGTCCCAGACAGCAGTCGGTCGTTCGCACCCAGCGAGGCGGGTAAGAAGCGCAAGAGTGCGACTGCCGGTGTCGCACGTTTCTGCCCCGGCTGCCTTCTCCGGTTATCACAATCGCTATGTGATTTTGAGAGCAAGAGATGGATTTCTCCAAAGTGCAGGACATTGCTACTGTTGAATGGTAACGGTAGAAAATTCTGAATCTCCGGCAGGGTTTGGAGATTCTGTTACTGCATAGGAGAAGTCAGATGGGCATTCAAGTCACCGACCTCCAACTGCTCCGGGACCAGCTTTTGTTGCGGCGGCACAAGCTGCAGTCAGTGGCCGTCCACTCACATACCGCTCCTGGCGGACCAGCCCGGGCGGAAGCCGCGAACCTGGTACAACTTCTGGAGCAGGTCGACAAAGCGCTCGACCGGCTCGAGCACGGCTCCTACGGCGTCTGTGAGGTGTGCCAGGGGACGGTCGAGACACAGCGGTTACTGGCAGATCCGCTGGCGCGGGTATGCCTCGACTGCCTCAAACCGGCGGAGGCCCGTGCGCTGGAACGAGACCTGGAATTGGCTGCCAGCATTCAAACGGGCCTGCTTCCCAGGCAGGACCTAAGCGCCGGCGGATGGAACGTCTCTTATCACTACGACCCTGCCGGCCTGGTCAGCGGCGACTACTGTGACGTGGTCACGCACGGACGCGATCTCTATTTCATGCTGGGAGATGTCTCCGGGAAGGGCGTGGCCGCTTCCATGCTCATGGCCAATTTGCACGCCATGTTCCGCGCCCTGGTGCCTTCAGCACTGCCGCTGGAGGAACTGCTGGAACGGGCCAACCGGATCTTTTGTGAAAGCACCCTGCCCACTCAGTACGCCACCCTGGTCTGCGGCAAAGCAAAGGAAGACGGTGAAGTTGAGATTTCAAACAGCGGCCATCTCGCGCCCCTGCACATCAGCGCCCGGGAAATCAGGCAGCTGGAATCTTCCACGGTACCGGTGGGTCTTTTCCATGACCAGAAATTTACGTCGATGAAGATCAGCTTTTCTCCCGGCGATGCCCTGGTGCTTTACACGGATGGAGTTACGGAATCTCTGGGGCCGGACGGCGCTGAATACGGCGTCGATCGCCTCTGCCGGGTAATAGCCGAATGTCAGGCGCGCAGTTCCAGTGACCTGGTACAAAACTGCATCAATGACGTGCTGGCGTTCCGGGCGAGCGCCCAGAAAACTGATGACCTGACGTTGATGGTGCTGCGATTTGACCCGCTACGGCAATGAGGCGCGCGCTCGCAGGCATCAGTCAACTGGCAGCCGATTCGATTCTGTCTCAGCAGCAAGTGAGATACCGGCACAAAGCAAGACCGGCCGGGACCGGCCGGCATGCGTTTGACAATTCCCTCTCCGCATAGGCAAACTACGGCTTCGCCCAGCCGTCAGCAGTAATGCACGCCTTAGCAGACATTTGTGGACCGCAAAGTGACAAAACGGGTGTCGTATACGCTGGCATCCACCCTGGAAAGCGTCAATCGCGCAGAGAGTCTTGCCGCGGAGACGGCTGCCCGGGCCGGATTCAGCGAGGACGACCAGTCCAACATCGCCATGGCAGTGAGAGAAGCTGCGGTCAACGCCGTGCTGCACGGCAATGCCTATGATCCGGAGAAGAAAGTTTTCGTGGTTTACGAGAGGACCAGCAACGCGCTGGTAATCACGATCACGGACCAGGGCAAAGGGCTGGATCAGAACAATTTGCCCGACCCGCTGGCCCCTGAGAACCTCATGAAGGGCTCCGGACGGGGCATTTTTCTCATCCGCGCTTTTATGGATGAGGTGAAATTCAGAAACACACAACCGGGCACCGAGATCACGTTAATCAAGCATCTAGGCCGCAATGCGGCGAGTGAGGAGGAAGCACAGTGACAATGAAGGCTAGCAATCGGCAGATCAATGGCGTCACCGTTGTGGACATGAGCGGGCGCATCACCCTTGGAGAAGGCAGCGTGATACTCCGGGACACCATTAAAGACCTGCTGGGCAAAGGACAAAAAAAGATCCTGCTGAACCTCGGCGATGTTACTTACATTGACAGTTCGGGAATCGGCGAACTGGTCAGCGCGTTCACCTCCGTCCGCAATCAGGGCGGCGAGCTGAAGCTGCTCAACCTGACCAAGAAGGTGCATGACCTGCTGCAGATCACCAAGCTTTATACGGTCTTCGACATCCGCGACGACGAAACAGCGGCCATCGGGTCATTCAAATAGGAATCGTGACAGGGCGGGCGGTTCATCCGCCTGCTCTTCCCACGGCTGCCATGCCTGAACTGCCCGCATCCTGTTGGGCATCCCAATGAATTGAAGCTGCCAGCGCCGGGGAGTACCCCCGGCAGGCGAAATCCTGAGAAAAGCAAAGGATTGCTGATGCCAAGAATTTCCCGCCTTGATAAATCGCAGGTTCCGCCGGATGTAGCCGCCATCTTTGATCATTTCATGAAGGTTCGCGGCAACATTCCCAACATGTTCCGCACCGTGGCGCACCGGCCGGAATTGCTCAAAACCATGATTGCGCACTTTCGCGCCGTGATGGAGACCGGCACGGTTTCAACAAAACTCAAAGAGCTTCTGTTCGTGCGCAGCAGCCAGATGAACCGGTGCGAGTATTGACTGGCTTCCCACACCGTCCAGGCGAGACGGCATGGCTGGAGCGACGAGCAGATCAAAGATCTGGCCAATTTTGAGCAGCGAAGCGACTTTACGGAAAAGGAAAAAGTGGCCCTGCGCCTGACAGAACGCGTGACCCGCGATGCACATAACGTGGACGAGCCGTTCTGGAATGAACTACGCCAGCACTATGACGAAGGCGAGATTGTGGAGTTGCTGGCCGCCATCGGGCTCTTCAACTACTTCAATCGCTTCAATGACGCCCTGTTGATGGAGCCGACAAAGTAGCGGGCTCCGCCTGGGCCGCCGGTTTTCCGAAGCGCGGATGCGGGTT
>JBLMYN010000165.1:0-3091 GCA_050258305.1 Actinomycetota bacterium | reverse complement strand
ATGCGGCAAGAGCAAGCTGCTTCCACTGTTTGATCATTGCCCCCTCCCGAAGCGGTACCTAAAAGCGCTATACCGGGAACCCCGGAGGGGCCTTCGAATTCCCTGCGGGTGCCATTTTTTTTAGGAGCGCTTGTCGGTAAGGCCGCCGCGACATTATTGGAGCGTGATCCCAAAAATGTCCCAAGATGTGCAAGAGACGATGAAGCGATCCAGCCCACGCATAAGCAGTGCAATAAGCGAAAAATTCAGGAGAATATTTCAGGCAGATCAAGCCTTGAAGAGAACAGGCAACTGGCTGGATATGTCCTCCGCCAGGCGGGCTTGACCGCTGGGGATGCTGGAAATTTGGCGGGGTCGGTCTCTTCGCCAGCCCCTCCGCCGTCGGGCCTGGGTCACGGCGAACCACAGCTTCACGACTCCAACGTTGACTGCGGCGCAACGCTTTGCTAGGAAATCCCATAGCATGGGAGGAAAGAGGATGCCGGACGATCACGACCGGGAGAACAACGGGTCCGGATGGACGATTGATCGTGTTGCAAATACCGATTCAACCCGACGCGAAGCAATCTTAAAAATTGGAAGGTTCGGCGCTTACACGGCGCCGGCTTTGCTGATCATGATGACCGGTAACGCTTACGCTCAGGCGGATAGCTTGGTCTTCAGATGAATCGACCGCCATCGTGCGTCCACAAATTCCCGGTGGACGGTGGCTTCCTATTGCTCGATACCAAATCCAGTCGCGTTGGGGCCTATAACAGCAGCGCTCAAGAGGTTTGGGAACTTCTCGAACGTGGCGCTCGGCAGCACGAGATTATCACAGCATTAGCAAGCTCTTTCGGCATTCCCGAAAAAGTAGCGTCCCACGACGTCAACGCAATCATCGAGCATTGGCGGTCGCAAGGGATGCTGTCATCAATCGAAGGCGGCTCGCCTACCAATTTAGCAAAAGTGCCGACCGAGACCGAGTGGGCTCGGGGACCGCGTCGCGGCTGGTCGGCCACACTGACTTTTACTGTGCGGTCGATAGTTTTCGAGTTGGCCATTGAACCTCCTGATCTCGTAGACCTCCCCCGCATCTTTTTCAAGCATCTCGAGTCGCCGTTCGCGGCTCCAGGCGTACACATTGAGATAAGAGCGGTCGATGATAATGAGGCGGCCCTCGTCATCGATGGTATTGAGCGCTTGCGCACGGTCGATCGTGGGCAGCTTATCGGAGCGCTCAATCAATTTATCCTCGAGCATATTCATCCAGGGACGAGTTGGCTCGCGATTATCCATGGTGCTGCTGTTGCGCGGAGTGGATTCGGCGTTGCGTTCCCGGCTGCTTGTGGCAGCGGGAAAACGACTTTGACGGCGTATCTTCTTACGCGAGGCTACGATTATCTGGCAGATGACCACGTGGCGTTGTCGGCGCCCGATGGTCGGATCGTGCCCTGGCCATTGCCGATGAGTATCAAGGAGGGTAGCTGGGAGGTTCTTTCGGAGTCCTACACCGATATCTGGAACTTTCCTCAATATCAGACCACGCGCGGTGAAGCGCGCCAGCTGGTGCCTCCGCCTGCCGTCTGGAATACGGACGCCGTGCCGCTCAAGGGCTTCGTGTTTCCCAGGTATGTTCCTGGCGCGAAAGTCACTTTAGTGCCGCTTACCCCCTTCGAGGCACTGCAACGGTTCCTCGGCGATCAAATCTGGCTGGGTTGGCCAATTACACCACAGCGGCTTCGAGACT
This sequence comes from Actinomycetota bacterium, assembly GCA_050258305.1. GTDB lineage: Bacteria > Acidobacteriota > Terriglobia > Terriglobales > Acidobacteriaceae > Angelobacter. Next base: position 1,362 of record JBLMYN010000165.1, on the reverse strand, counting down.
TCTTGAACTGGCTCAGTGGCAAGCCCGCCTACCTTTTGCAGTATGGCAGCGCCGCGGATGCCGCTAACTCTATCGCAGACATAGTGTGAAACGGTGGCAAGCTTTCAAGTTTGTTTGCGACCAGTTGGATGCAACCCTACTCCAGGGGGGCCCGTTCAACAAACGCCCACCCGTCAGCTGGGAACTGGTGATCGAATGCGCTAGTCATCACTGCGTCACGCCAGCTCTTTCGTGGTGTCTGAATGAGACTTCGTCACCCATTCCCAGTGACGTTCGCGGCTATTTCGATGCGCTATTCACTCTGAACACCATCCGGAATGAAAGCATACTGGCGGGCGTTGAGCGCGTCGTAAAAGCGCTGAATGCAATTGATGTCGAGCCTGTCCTTTTGAAGGGCGCATCGCATCTACTCGAAAAACTGTACCCAGCTCTCGGAATTCGTATTGTTGGTGATCTCGACGTTCTGATTCAGGACGACCGAGCGCTAGAGGCGGCCGCGGCGTTGGAAGCTATCGGTTTCTGTGGGTCGAATGTCCACCTGCCAGCAACACATCATCATCTACCCGGAATGCGCGATCCGGAATCTGGGCTGTACGTCGAGCTTCACACGCGCGTAGACCATCGGGAGGAGGTCCTTTCACGATACTGGTTCGATCAGAGAACAACCAAGACTGTCTTCCGCGGATTGCATGTGCGTATCCCGGACGCCACGGCAAACATTGGGCACAATATTATTCACAGTCAGCTCAATCATCAGGGGTATCGATTCAGTCGTGTCCAACTTCGAGAATTACTTGATCTGGCGATGATCCGCGCGCGGCATGAGGCCACGATTGATTGGGCCGAACTTGACGGCCTTTTTACAGCTGCAGAACATGGTCAGGTGCTTGCGACGTACTTAAAAATTGCTGAGCTAGTGTTTGAACAGCCATCCCCGAAATTAAGGACTATGCCCCGAAGGCTGACGCTTGAACGTCTTCGTGTTAGGATAGAAGAGCCGGACCGGCAGCTCAGAGCGCGACACTATGAAACGCATCGAAAGTTGAATGAAGCGCTTGCCAAGCTGTCGAACGAGCACGAGATCACAAATATTGAAAATCGAACTTTGCGTTCGACACTAGAACAGGCTCGGTCAGAAGTTGAGTTGCTTACGCAGCAGCGCCTCCAGGCTCGGTCAGAGGTTGAGTTGCTCAAGCATCAGCTTAATGCCGTCCACAACAGCACGTCTTGGAAACTAACAAAGCCGCTTCGAGCTGTGGTGAGGTTTGTTCGGGGCAGTTAGGCGCGCACGGGGAATTGCGAATAGGCTTTCCGCGATGTTATCCGGTCTTCCGGACCAGATTGGTCAGTCCTTCCAAGGTG
>JBLMYN010000164.1:0-5933 GCA_050258305.1 Actinomycetota bacterium | reverse complement strand
TCGATGAGCCCACGGCGTCACTGGATCCTTCCGTTGCGCAGGAGGTCCGCAGCAAGATCCGCGAGTTTGCCGCTGAAGGGCACGGCGGCGTGCTGTGGACGTCGCACAACATGTACGAGGTTGCCGAGGTCTGCCATCGCGTGCTGTTCCTTTCCCGGGGAAAAATCCTGCTGGAGGGAGATCCCCGGATGCTGCCCCGCGAACACGGCAAAGAGACGCTGGAGGAGTTGTTCATCGCCCTGGCGCGCGAACCGCTTGCTACCGTGGAGGCCCGATGAACTTCACGCGCATATCGGCCATCGTTTTGCGCCAGTTCTATCTCATACGCGGCAGCGTGGCCCGGCTTGTACCCCTGTTCGTCTGGGTGGGCGTGGACATGGTGCTGTGGGGCTTTATCACCCGCTGGCTCAACACGGTCAGCGCGTCGCGGATGAATTTTGTGCCCGCTCTGCTGGGCACGGTACTGCTGTGGGACTTCTTCATTCGCGTGATGCAGGGCATCACCATGGCCTTTTTTGAGGACGTGTGGTCGCGCAACTTCCTCAACTTCTTTGCCACGCCCCTGCAGGTTTCGGAGTATCTCATGGGCCTCGTGCTTTCCAGCATCGCTACCAGCGCGATTGGCCTGGCCGTGATGCTGCTGCTGGCGACGGGCATCTTTGGACTCTCGTTCTTTGTGTACGGCGTGATGCTGGCTCCGTTCATCCTGGTGCTGTTTCTGGTGGGGATTGCCCTGGGGATCTTCGCTGTGTCCATGGTGCTCCGCCTGGGACCGGCCTCAGAGTGGTTTATCTGGCCCATTCCCGCAGTCCTTTCTCCGTTTGCCGGAGTGTTCTATCCGCTCGCCACGCTGCCGGCAGGCATGCGGGTAATTTCATACCTGCTGCCGCCATCGTATGTGTTTGAGGCTATGCGCGCGATTCTGGCAGGGCATGCGATGAACGTTGGCTCGCTTGCCATCGGCGGAGGGCTGGCGCTGCTTTATGTCCTGCTGGCCTGCTGGTTCTTCCGGAGGACTTACCGGCACGCGGTGCGCACAGGGTTGATTGCGCGATACAGCGCCGAAACGGCGGCGTGAAACAGCCGTTAGCTCTTAGCCTTTATCCGTTGGCCGCATCTGAGCCGGCTAATGGCTAAATGCTAATGGCTAATTGCTGTCTCGCGTGACCTTCATCACTGCATCTTATTCCGCGGGACTATAATTAAGAGTTTTGTCGCTTCCGCGAGGTCATCATGGCTACAGCTACCAATCCCAACGGTTTTCGCCAGGAAAAAGATTCAATCGGCGCCAAAGACATCCCCGCCAATGTTTATTACGGCGTGCAGACAGCGCGCGCGGTGGAGAACTATCCCATCAGCGGCATGCGCGCGAATCCCACTCTGATCCGCGCCATTGGCATGGTCAAGTACGCCGCTGCTCAGGCCAACAAAGAACTGGGCCTGGTGGATGACAAGCGCGCCGACGCCATCATGAAGGCCGCGCAGGAAGTGATGGATGGCAAGTGGAATGAATTCTTTGTCGTGGACGTTTTCCAGGCCGGAGCCGGTGTGAGCTTCCACATGAATTCGAATGAAGTCATCGCCAACCGCGCCACGGAGATCATGGGCGGCAAGCTCGGCGAGTACACCGTCCATCCCAACGACCACGTGAATTACGGCCAGTCCACCAATGACGTTTTCCCCACGTCGATGCGGCTGGCCACACTGCTGGAACTGGAAAAGCTCTATCCCGTGCTGGCGAATCTGGCAGCGGCATTGGAGGCAAAAGGCAAAGAGTTTCACAACATCATGAAGTCCGGGCGCACGCACATGCAGGACGCGGTGCCGATCCGGCTGGGCCAGGAATTTGCCGCGTACGGGATGGCCATGCGGAAAGCCGACGCAGACATCCGCCACGCAGGCGATTCGCTGCGCGAGCTGGGGCTGGGCGGTTCCGCCGTGGGCACCGGTATCAACACGCATCCCGACTATCGCGCGAAGGCCATTGCCAACCTGGCAAAGATTTCCGGCCAGAAGCTTACGCCCGCTGCGGACATGCGCTGGGCCATGCAATCGAACGCCTGCATGGCGCAGGTTTCATCTGCGTTGCGCAATCTGGCGCTGGAGATTATCCGCATCTCCAATGACCTGCGGCTGATTTCCTCCGGACCCAACACCGGCTTTGCGGAAATCAATCTGCCCGGATTGCAGCCGGGTTCGTCCATCATGCCGGGCAAGATCAATCCGGTGATGCCGGAGCTGGCGGCGATGGTTTCATTCCAGGTGGTGGGAAACGATACGGCGGTTGCGCTCGCGGTGCAGGGCGGCCAACTCGAGCTCAACGTGATGATGCCGACCATGGCCTACAACGTCCTGCAATCAATCACGATTCTCACCAACATGCTGCACGTATTCACGGAAAAATGCGTGAAGGGCCTCACAGCCAATGAGCAGCGCAACGCCTTCTACGCCCAGAGCACGGTTTCGCTGGCGACAGCGCTGAATCCTTACATCGGTTATGCTAAAGCTGCGGAGATTGTGAAGGAATCGGTCAAGACGGGCCGCTCCATCATTGACATTGCCCGCGAGAAAAAGCTCCTCACCGAGCAGGAAATCGCTGAGATTCTCGATCCCGTGAGCATGACCGAGCCGCAAGTCCCGAAAGAAGCGGCAAAGCACCGCGAGGAGATCAAGGCGAAAAAATAGCTTTCCTGGCGGTCCTGTCCATGAGCTCTCACAATACCCGCATCCTCGACCAGTTCACGCGGCAGGCAGTGCCGTTTTCGCAATCACCGAGCGTGAGTAACCAGAAAGCGCTGGAGTTCATTGTGAATTCGGCCGAAGCCGGCCCCGCGGATACCGTGCTGGATGTGGCCTGCGGCCCTGGATTGCTGGCCTGCGCCTTCGCCCGCGTGGTGCGGCATGCAACAGGGATTGACCTGACGCCGGCCATGCTCGAGCAGGCACGCAAGCACCAGCGGGAGCAGGGGCTCAGCAATGTCGGCTGGCAGCAGGGCGATGTCACCAAGCTGCCCTTTCCCGATGGGAACTTCTCAATCGTCAGCTCACGTTTTGTGTTTCACCACCTGGAGGAGCCGCTGGTCGTGCTTAAAGAGATGGCGCGGGTGTGCAACTCCGGAGGACGAATCGTGGTGACAGATATCGCGCCTGCCCCGGAGAAAACGGATGCCCTGAACGCTGAAGAGCGCCTGCGCGACCCCTCGCACGTGCGCGCCATGGCGGAAGAGGAGCTGCGCGGATTGTTTGCGCAGGCGGGCCTGCCGGAGCCCAAATCCAGCCACTATCGCGTCGAGTGCGATCTTGACGACCTGCTCTCGCGCTCTTTCCCCAACCCGGGCAACGAAGCCCGAATCCGCCAGATCTTCGCAGATTCCATTCCCGGGAACTCGCTCGACCTCAATACGAGAGAGGGAGCCGGAAAGATCTATTACAGTTTCCCCGTGGCGGTGCTGGTGGCAACCAAAGCCATCGGAAAATAGCAGCTCGCAATCTTCAGAGCCTCAGTTCATAAGCGAAAAGGACCGCCGAATCTTTCCGTTTCTTCGAACATCTGATTAGCCCATGCATGTTGCTGAAATCTGGCGTTACCCGGTCAAAAGCCTCAAGGGTGAGCGCGTGCAGGAAACTGCAGTCACGGTGAACGGGATTCCCGGCGATCGCGAAATCGTCGTGCTGAATGAAAGCGGCCGAATCATCACGTCACGCAGCAGGCCAAAACTGCTGGGCTTGCACGGCCGGCTCGGCGCCGGCGGCATGATCACCATCAACGGTCTTCCATGGGATTCGCCTGAGGCGCTGGCGCTGGTAACGGAAGCCGTAGGCAAACCGGCGCAACTGGTCCAGGTCCCGCAACCACAGGCGTTTGACATCCTGCCCTTGCTCGTCGCCACGGACGGCGCCGCGCGTTTCCTGAACATCGACCATCGCCGCCTCCGGCCCAACATCTTTCTGGCGGATGTGCCGGAACTGCAAGAACGCCAATGGCCGGGACGCGTGCTCAAAATCGGAGAAGTACGAATCGAGATGGTGAAGCTGCGCGAGCGCTGCGTGATGACTACCTACGATCCTGATACGCAAATCCAGGACCGGTCCGTGCTACTGCGGATTGTCCGCGAACTGGACGGCACCGCCGCGCTGGACAGCTCCGTGGTTACCCCCGGAGTGATTCACGAAGGGGATGCAGCGGAGATTGAGTAGGCCGACAATGGCACAGGGATGTGATGCTTAGTCATACAGCTTCAGCCTCGGCCAGACCTGGCGCAAATCCGCTTTGAGCCCGCGGCACAGCCAGATGTGGAACCACTCATCACGGCGCGCGTATGGCTCGTGAACCGCGCCCATGTCCTGCACGCTTTCAAAGTTTCGGCGATCGCCGCTACCGTCGCTGCGCAGCACGATGACAATATCTCCGGTGGAGTTGCGTGGTCCCCAAAGCCAGTACTGGTTATGCCGGCTGATGGCTTTGGGGAGACCGTACTTCGGACCGAAGAAGTCCACGGCGGCTGCTTCTCCCCAACCGTTGGAAAAGATGGTTGTCTTCGCCTGCTCCTCAGGACTGAGGCTGTGATAGACGCGGGCTACCTGTTGCACCATCGGTTCCCAGCCGAATTCGTCGGCAAAATACTGCGGTAGCGGCCCGTTGTTCTGGTGCTCGGAGGGCGGCGGTGTGATGCCAAGCGTCTTCTGGTAGGCAAGAAAGGTCTCAGGCGGCAAAATCGGGCATACCAGCGGAACGAGAATTGCGCCGATAATCAGCACCAGCGCTAGATAAGCAGGCCGGCTCCAGCGTATACGGGGCCGGCAGCTTGTAACTCGCTCGAATCCTACCGCCCCCGCGGCGAACAGCATGGGGTATACGGGCGCGACATAGTAGTTCTTGCCTTTGAGGATGATGAAAAGGCCGAGCGTTACAACAAAGGTCCAGCCGAGCAGTCTGTAACGCCGAGCTCCCGGAGCAACAAAGAGCCAGATCAGGCCTCCCAGCCAGAGCGGCAACAGAACGGGATTCATGGTTGCCGCCTGGTCGAGTAGGAACGCAATGGGGCCCCGGGCAACGTCGCGGCCGCTCGCGCGCACATTGTGCATGAGCTCAAGAAAGGGAAAGTGGTTGCGCACTTCCCACAGGAGATTGGGCAGGGCAATCAGGAAGCATGCGGCTACTCCGAACCAGAAATAACGATTCTTCAAAATTCGACGCTGCGGCGTGAGCAGCACACCGGCGAGAATGCCGGCCAGCAGAAAGGCGATGGAATACTTGGTTTCAAATCCTACTCCTGCCAGCACGCCGAACCAGAGCCAGTACCTGTCTTCGCCGCTATTGATGGCGCGCAAAACGCACCAGACGCACCCCATCCAGATGAGGGGTTCAAAGGCGTTGTTGGTGAGCCAGTGGTGCATGATGAGATAGAACGGAACCGGCAATATGGCCAGCGCAGCCAGCGCCTGGGCAAAGCGGTCTCCGCCCATCTCGCGGGCGAGCTTGCCGGTGAGCCACACTAGAGCCGCGCCCGCCAGCGCCGGAAACAGGCGCAGCCCGATCAGCGAATGTCCAAAAAGATGGCGCGCTACCCAGGCAATCAGGACGGTACCGGGGGGATGATCCACATAGCCCCAGGCCATGTGCTCCGAGCAGGCGAAGTAGTACATTTCATCGCGAAAAATCCCGTACCGTGTGGCCGTGAGCAGATGCAGCAACAGCTTGGCGCCGGCAATGTAAAGTACCAGCGCGCCGGCGGAGGTAAAGCGGTTCCGTGGGTGCTCATCAACTGCGGCGGACGTGACAACGGTGCTCATATCGGGTATTCAGCGGTGGACGACGAACAAGTGCCAATTCCTGACTCTTCGAATGCTTCACGGAAATCGAGCTTACTCCGCCGTCTTGATGGTTCCAGCGGGCGTGGACGATTACGTTGCATCGTCAGCAGTCTTGCCCG
>JBLMYN010000163.1:0-12960 GCA_050258305.1 Actinomycetota bacterium | reverse complement strand
CTTTGAGACGGATCCGGCCGGCAATCCGCTGACCAAGCAGCCTCGTCTGAATGATGAATTTGGCGGCTTCACCGTGGGCGGACCGATCGTTAAGAACAAGGCTTTCCTGTTCGGCGGTTTCGATCAGGAAATCCTTTCCACCAAGCAGACCTATACCAGTGGCGGCCTTGCGCCGACTCCGACCGGTTTGGCCACCCTCAACGGGTGCTTTCCTGGAAGCGCGGGTCTGGCTGCATACCAGGCAGTTGGACCGTTCACTGCTCCCGGCGGCAACCCGATTGCCACAAATACCACGCTATTTGATGGTATTTCTAATGGATCTACGACGTGCAACGGCGTCGAGTTCGGTAATGTCCAACGCACGTATTCCACTCCGTTCCATGGCTTCAATTTTGTCACCCGTGCAGACTATCAGGCCGGCAATGACAACTTCATGGCCCGTTACCTGTTCAACCGCGGCAATAACTTTAATCTGGACTTTGGCCAGGGGCCTGCCGGATACCCCGTCAGCGTTCCCGCGATAAGTCAGGCCATCCTGGTGGGCTGGACACACAACCTGTCTTCACGCATGGTGAATGAGGCCCGTGTAGGCTTTAACCGCTTGAATGTTGATTTCGGCGGCAACAGCTTTGGCACAGTGCCGACTGCTGACGGCATTGGTAATGCAGTGGCGAACATCACCTTCCAGAGGGCGGGTGTCACGGTCGGACCGGCCACGAACATACCACAGAGCCGCATCGTGAATACCTGGCAGGCACAGGACAACTGGAATTACGTCGTAGGGAAGCACACATTCAAAGCCGGCGTGAACTACACCTTCCAGCGGACGCCCAACATCTTCCTGCCGGCCATCAACGGCGCCTTCCGCTTTGGACCGATTGGCGCGCAGAACAACACCATACAGACTGAGTGGAGCAATCTGGTGCTGAACCAGCCCAATTCGTTCACCCTGGCGGCTGGCAATCCAGTGCTTGATTTCCGCGAGCACGACACCTTCCTGTATGGCGGCGATGACTGGAAGATCGGCAACAGTCTCACCCTGAACCTGGGCATCACCTGGTCTTATTACGGACAGCCGGCGAACCTGTTCAACAGCATCACGGTTCCCCGCGAGTCCGACCCGGCGACCGCGCTGTGGGCCAGCGTAAGCTCACCGACCACGACTGGTTCCGCGACCAGCCCGATCAACGGCCAGCCGATTCCGCTTTCGGCAAGGACGTTTCCGACCTTCCCGGCGCCCAAGAATAGCTGGGGACCGAGCATCGGTTTTGCCTGGAACCCGCAGGGTGGCGGCATGCTCACCGGCGACGGAAAGACTACCATCCGTGGCGGTTACCGTCTGCTGTATGATCCGCCGTTCTATAACATCTACATCAACCTGTCGTCGTCAACGCCAGAGGTTTTCCTGCAGAACTTTTCTGGAGCCGCTGCTACCTCCTTCGGGCTGCCGGCGGTGCCGACCGGTCCGAACGTTCGCGCTGCTTACTCTGGGCTCGTGCAAACGGGTGTATTTGACCCGCGGCAGTTCAATGAAACCAGCATGTCGCCCAACTTCGGGCCGGACCGCGTTCACTCCTGGTCTTTGGGCATTGAGCGCGAAACCAGCAAGAACTCAGCTCTGGAAGTGCGCTATGTCGGAAACCATGGTGAGGACCTCTTCCAGTCTGTTAACGGAAATCCGTTCGTTACAGATTTGCAGGCGGACTTCCCCAACCTGGTTCCTGCCGGTTTGACTCCCTGCCCGGCGGCCCAGGCTGTCGTTTTCCGCGCCATCGGACGCGCCGACTGCAATTTCGGCGTGCTGCGTAAGCGGACCAACGGCGGCACCTCTGACTATAATGGCGTTCAGGTCGAGTTCCGCGCCAACAACCTGTTCAAACAGCTCACTCTCCGCACCGGCTATACGTTCTCGAAGACTATGGACAACGTATCTGAAATCTTCTCAACGTTTGGCGGCGCGAACAGCATCACGTTTGCACAGAATCCGTTTAACACCACCTCGGCCGAGCGTTCGTTCTCTGGTCTGGATATCCCTCACCAATGGACGATCACAGCAACTGAGGAGATCCCATACCTCAAAGAGCAGCACGGAGTTCTGGGACACATCCTGGGTGGCTGGGCGATTTCCGCGAACTACATCCTGGCCTCTGGACAGCGCTATTCACCGCAGCAGTTTGGTGATGCATTCTTTACCGACCTGTTTGGTCTTGGGAAGGATTATTATGACTTCCGCTTCCTGGGAGCCTTCAATTCAGGTGTTGATAGTGCGCGTGCTTTCCTGGGCAACCTGAGTGCTCCGGCAACCAGCGTTGGCATCTACTGCGGTGACCTGGCCGACCCGAACGGTTTCATCGGTCTCCCATGCCCAGCAGGAACTCCAGATACGCAATTGGTCAGCCTGACCGCTCTTGGTCAGACCTGCCTTAACTTTACAAACCAGCTCAGTAATCCAAACGGGCCTCCAGCCTGTAACTTCGTGCCGGTCACTACGAAGGACGTGCGCTATATCCTCAATGCCACAACGGCGCAGTCTGTGTTCGGGACCCCGTTCGGGACGGCTGCACGCAACCTCTCACAGGACGCGATCTCAAACGTTGCCAACATGTCGGTGTTCAAGCGGTTCAAAGTCAGCGAGCACAACTCGTTTGAGTTCCGCGCCAGCGCCCAGAACGTGTTCAACCACCCGAACTTCACCAGCGTTGATCCCTTCGTCGACGATGCTGGTCAGTTCGGCTCATTCACGGGGTTCGGCGATCCCAAGACGACCGGATCCGCCTATCCTGGATTCAACAACGCAACCCGCCGCTTCAACGTCGGCTTGACCTTCCGGTTCTAAGCCGCGGTTTGATGTAACCTTCTGGCCCGCCGGTTCGCCGGCGGGCCATTTTACGCTGCGTGACTTTTTAACCTTCCCTGAAACTTTTTATTGCCCGCTCACGGGGCCAAGCCATGAGCAATTGGCCCGGAAGCGGTAAAATTCCTCTCATGAGCACTCAAACGAAGGACGCTCAGAAGACGGCCGCGCCTGCAGGAATCAAGCTGCCCATCTATTTCGATAACCACGCCACCACGCCGATTGACCCTCAGGTGCTGGATGCCATGCTTCCATACCTCACGGGAAAGTTCGGCAACGCCGCCAGCCACAGCCATTCCTTCGGCTGGGAGGCTGAGGCCGCTGTAGAACTGGGGCGGAAGCAGATTGCCAGGCTGATAGGGGCCTCGCCGCAGGAAGTCGTCTTCACCTCTGGCGCAACCGAGAGTGACAATCTGGCCATTCAAGGTGTTGCGGAAAGCCATCGCTCCAAAGGCAACCACATCATCACTGCCGTCACGGAGCATCGGGCAGTGCTCGATACCTGTCTGCATCTGGAAAAATCCGGCTATCGCATTACCTGGCTGCCCGTTCGCCCGGACGGCCTCATAGATGTTGACCAGCTCAGGGCTGCTTTCACTCCACAAACCATTCTGGTAAGCATCATGGCCGCCAATAACGAAACCGGTGTGCTGCAGCCGCTGGAGGAAATCGGCGCGTTTTGCCGCGAGCGCAGCGTGCTCTTCCACTCGGACGCGGTGCAGGCGCTGGGCCGGATGCCCCTGGACGTAACCAAACTCCATCTCGATCTCGCGTCGCTTACCGCCCACAAGTGTTATGGTCCCAAAGGCTGCGGGGCGCTTTACGTGCGCTCGGGAGTGAAGGTTGCGCCCATGATTCACGGCGGCGGGCACGAACGCGGCATGCGTTCTGGCACTCTGAACGTTCCCGGCATTGTTGGCTTCGGCAAGGCTTGTGAAATCGCCCAGCAGGTTTTGCCGGAAGAGAGTTGCCGTATCGCGGGCCTTCGCAACCGGCTGCGCGACCGCCTCATGGCCGAACTCGAAAACATCGTCATCAACGGCAGCATGGAGCATCGTCTGCCCGGCAATCTGAACGTCAGCTTTTTGAAGGTGGACGGCGAGGCGCTGATGACCGCCGTGAATGACGTTGGTGTCTCAAGCGGATCAGCCTGCCACTCCGATAAAGTGGATCCCTCGCACGTTCTCACGGCGCTTGGGTTGAGTGATGACGCGGCCGGAAGCGCCATCCGCTTCGGACTGGGCCGGTTCAATACCGAAGCAGAAGTTGATTACGTGGCCGGGCGCTTCATTGACGCAGTGAAAAAGCTGCGCGAACTTTCTCCCCCGTAGCATCCCGCCTCGCTTCATGCGTCAGCGCCGCAATCCCGTCAATGCGAATGGTCATGGACTAATGGCTCAGCAGATCCCGCTAAGTGCTTCATTCTTCGTGGTATGATCGCGCCAATTCTCCCCCGGAAGCCGCATCAATGCAAAGCACGCAACAACTGGGGCGGTATGAAATCCTCGCTGAGGTTGGGCGCGGCGCCATGGGCGCCGTGTTTCGCGCGCGCGACCCCAGGATCGACCGTATCGTCGCCATAAAGACCATTGCCGTGCCGGAAACCGATGCCGGCAAAATGGAGCAGTACCGGCAACGCTTCTTTCGCGAGGCGCAGGCCGCAGGCAGGCTCTCTCACCCGGGAATCGTCACCATCTTTGACGTGGAAGAAGATGGACCAACGGATACGCCGTTCATTGTCATGGAGTATGCGGCCGGCCGGACGCTGAACGACTTTGTCGCTCAGTCACCGGGGAAAAAGCTGCCCCCGGCGGTCGTACTCGACCTTGTTGCGCAGATTGCTTCCGCGCTCGATTACGCGCACAGTGCAGGCATTGTGCATCGCGACATCAAGCCGGGGAACATCATTGTCACACCCGAGGGGCACACCAAGATCATGGACTTCGGCATTGCCAGGACCGCGCTTTCTGAACTCACGGTTCCCGGCCATGTTCTGGGCACGCCCGCCTACATGTCGCCGGAGCAGATCAACGGCAAGCCGCTGGACGGACGCTCGGATATCTTCTCTCTGGGAGTCATCGCATACTGGCTTCTGGTCGGGGTGAAGCCGTTTGATGCCGAGAGTGTCACTGAACTCTGCGTCCAGATTGCAGCCAAAGAGCCGCGACCGGCAACCGAGGCGTGCACCGGGTTAAACGCCGACTACGATTATGTACTGGCACGCGCCCTGGCCAAGGAACCGGAGCGGCGCTACCAGAAAGCCAGAGAATTTGCGGCCGACCTGCAAGATCTTCGTTCCGGCAAAAAACCGCGCTCCATGAGCGGCAGCTCGACATCCTCTGAACCTGAGCGGGACAGAACTCGACTGCTGTCTGCAGAGCCGGGGAAGGCGGCGAGCGCACAATCTACCGCTATCCCCAACAGCCCAGCCTCAGGAACTTCGGGCCATACGCCATGGCGGCGAAAGCGGCTGGCACTGGCCATTGCAGCAGTCGCAGTCATGTTCATTGCAGGCGCGCTTTTAGGACGCAGCTTCCATTCCATCCGGCCCCGGCCGGCTACGTTGCAGTTATTGGGGCGATATCCTTTCCACCATGCTGAGATCAATATCTGGGTGGACGGGGAGCTGCGGTATCACGATAACCTTCACGACTCATACAGGCACGGCGAAGGCGGCGGTTCGCTCGGCCTGACCTTGCCAGTTCAGTCTGGGCGTCACACGGTTCGTGTCCAGGTAAATGCACCAGGACGAGTCTACGATCACGATACGGCCATTCCCGGATACTTCCGCCCCTTCACGCAGAAAACGTTGCGGGTGATTTTCAGCAGCAGGAACCTGGATTTACGCTGGGAATGAGAGAAGTCCGGTCCGCCCACAACTAGCAGCTTAAACCCTCCATCCCTTACAATCGACTGCTTGCCTATGCCTCTCCATCTCTATAACACGCTGACCAACCAAGTTGAGGAGTTCACGCCATCGGCGGAAAACACCGTCCGCATGTATGACTGCGGGCCCACTGTCTACGACTACGGGCATATCGGCAATTTCCGTACCTTTGTCGCGGTGGACATTCTGCGGCGCTTCCTGCTGCAGAGCGGCTTCAAGATGAAGCAGGTTATGAACATTACGGATGTGGATGACAAAATCATCCGGAACGCCGCCCGCGAGCACAAGACTGTCCAGGAATACACGCGGAAGTACGAAGAGGCATTCTTTGAAGATATGGCCATGCTCAATCTGGAGCGGCCTGAATTTGTGGTGCGCGCAACCGAACATATCCAGGAGATGGCGGAATTCATCCGCAAGCTCGAGGAAAAGGGCTTCGCCTACCGGACGGAAGATGGCTCGTATTATTTTCGCATCGCCAAATTCCCCGAATACGGCAAGCTGTCAAAAAAGGACTTCAGCGGAATTGAAGTCGGCGCGCGCGTGGATGTGGACGAGTACGAGAAGGACAACGCACGCGACTTCGCTCTGTGGAAAGCTCCCAAAGAAGGAGAAGCTTTCTGGGAAAGTCCCATCGGCCCGGGACGGCCCGGGTGGCACATTGAGTGTTCGGTGATGTCGATGAAGTATCTGGGGCCCAGCTTTGACCTGCATGCCGGAGGTGAAGACCTGGCCTTTCCCCATCATGAAAACGAAATCGCCCAGTCGGAAGCGCTCACTGGGAAGATCTTTGCGCGCTTCTGGATGCATGTTCGTTTTCTCCTGGTGGAAGGCAGGAAGATGTCCAAGAGCGAAGGCAACTTTTTCACGCTGCGCGATCTTCTGCTGAAAGGGCACAAACCTTCCGCCATTCGCTACCTGCTCACTTCAGTCCCCTATCGCAAGCAGTTGAACTTTACCTTTCAGGGACTGGAACAGGCCGCGCATTCCGTTGGGCGCCTGCGCGATTTCAAGGTCCGCGTTGAAATGGCGCAGCTTCAGCCCGGCAAGAACGATGCAATCCAGGAACTTGCCGCAAACACGCGCTCTGAAATGCGCAGCGCCATGGAAGATGATCTCAATACGGCGCGTGCCCTGGGCGCGACCTTTGACATGGTGCGTGAGGCCAATACCTTTGCCGATCGTGGCGAGCTGCGCCAGGATGACAAGCCCGCACTGCTCGGGGCCCTGCAACAGTTCGACGAAATCTTCGCGGTGTTGCAGGATGACGACGCGGCAAAAATGGCCCATGCCACAGAATGGGCCAGGGCGCACGGCTTGCTGGAAGGATCTTCCCTGCCGAAGAGTGGACCTTCTGATGAGGAAGTCGAAGGGCTGGTAGCGGAGCGTACCGCCGCCAAGAAAGCCCGCGACTTCGCGCGCGCAGATGCCATCCGCCAGCAGCTTGCAGAAGCAGGAATCGTGGTGGAAGACACGAAGGATGGCATCAGGTGGAAGAGAAAATAGCAGCCGGCGCCTGCCAGTTGGAACCTGGCGTCCAAAGGAGCAACAAATCTCGCCGCCTGCCCCAGGTTCATGTATATTTGCGGGTGCCCGAGGGTATCGGTCAGTCAGCGTGGGCAGCCAGATCCCAGACTTTATTTAACAAGAGTGAGGACTTCAAAGATGCGGACACTAAAATATGCTCTTCTGTTTTTGACTCTTGCCGCGATTCCCGCGGGAGCCCAGACGAAGGTTTCAGGCAAACTAAACTGCCCCAAGCCCGACCCGAACTACTCGATTGATGTAGGGGACCAGGCCGGCCACGGTCTGGCGCTTCATAAGCAATCGTGCACCTATGAAACTCCCGTCGAAATCCAGGGGATGAAGAGCAAGGATTCGGTTGACGTAGCCACAACAGAAGTGCGCGGCATGAAAATAACCGACAATGGATACAGCACGTCAACCATGGAGAACGGCGACAAATACACGGTGCGCTACTCGGGCAGCGGGACGGTAGCGAAGGATGGGAGCGCGACCTTCAAGGGAAAATGGACTTTCATCAGCGGCACGGGGAAGCTCAAGGGCATCAAGGGCCAGGGAACCTACAAAGGCTCCGGCAAGGCCGACGGTTCTGGCTCGGTCAATATCGAGGGGGAATACACGCTGGCACATGCCGCGGCGAAGCCAATGAGCAGGGCAAAGCCGGCCAAGAAGTAAGCCTGCATTTCCACGTCAGTCTCCCGCCACGTTCATCGCCGGCAGATCGGCGTGCTGCGGCTGATCCAGCCGCTTCAGTTGCGAGGTGTTTACCAGGGCAACCGACCCGATGATAATCACTGTTCCCGCCAGCATGAATGCGTCAACCTGTTCCTTCAGTATCAGCCAGCCCAGAAACACGGCCACAATCGGGTTGACGTAGGCGTAGGTCGCGACTTTCGGAGTGGGCACGTGCTCCAGCAGCCAGGTGTAGGCGCTGAAGCCGACCCAGGAGCCGAAGATGACCAGATAAGCGACACACTCGACTGCTGGACGCGTCCATACGGCGTGCTTATATTGCCCGCTCAGTCCGGCGATGGTCGCGTTCACCAGGCCTCCCAGGGTCATCTGCCAGCCGGCGGCGGTGAAGAGGTCGACTTTGAGGTTGAAGCGGTGGCCGAAAACCGAACCGAGCGCCCAGGACATGGCAGCTACCAGCAGGATTGCGCAGCCGATGAGCTCCAAATGTCCCAGATGTGTGCGGGCGGTGATGCGCGGCCACATGAGCATCAGGAGGCCCCCGAGTCCCGTAGCCAGTCCCAGCAATCCCTTCGCCGTCATACGTCCAGCGCGATAGACCCAGGCTTCAATGGCGACAACCCAGATCGGGACAACGGCCACCATGAGCGCGGCCATGCCGCTGGATACATATTTTTCTCCCCACAGCACGCCCATGTTGCCGATGGAGAGCAGGCAGACGCCAATGGCGAGAAGCCGCCAGAACTCATGGCGAGTGATACGGATCTTCCGTCCGCTCACGGCGCAGGCCGCCAGCATCAACGAGCCGGAAACCAGATACCGTGTAGCGCCGATGACAAACGGAGGCACGTCACGGACCGCCACTCGCATCGCCAGATACGTCGAGCCCCAGAGCAGGTAAACCAGGCCAAAGCACAACACCACGCGAAAACGATGCTGCTGGTCGTAAGGTTGGGGGTTCATGGCGGTCAAGTTCTATCATCTGACGAAGCTGAGCAGCCTGGCGATGCTTTATATTCGAGCGGCGCGAATCACGCCGTGAACTGCACTACCGTAACCGCAAAGAGCGTTCCGATTTGGCGATATAATAGAGCAAGGCATGTATATGCGGCGCACATCCTGGTTTTTGCTGCGTACGCCAGAGCGTTCTCTGGCGTGCTGGGTGGATTTCCTCGTGTGTCCGCGGAGGTTCCTGGCCGTGCTGCCCTCCCACGCGCGCGCCAATCTCTTTGCCGGAGACTAACTCCCTCACCAGTCCCCCTCTTCAGCGGCCTGATGACAGGCTGAACGCATCAACACGCAACTGATCTTTAGAAAAGAGGATGACTATGCCGACCCAGACCATTACATCTGCGGGTCCGAAAATCCGGACCAAGCTGCCGGGACCCAACGCGCAAAAAGTGCTGCGCGGCGACGCCCAATACATTTCGCCTTCCTATACACGTTCCTATCCGCTGGTGGCCAAATCCGGCCGCGGCTGCGTGGTTGAAGACGTGGACGGCAACGAGTTTCTCGATTTCTCGTCAGGCATTGCTGTCTGCTCAACGGGACATTGCCACCCGGAAGTGGTTGCTGCAATCCAGAAGCAGGCCGCCGAGCTGATCCACATGTCCGGCACCGATTTCTATTACGAGAACATGATCACCCTGGCGGAGCGCCTGGCGAAAGTTGCGCCCATGTCCGGGCCGGTGCGCGTTTACTACGGCAACTCCGGCGCGGAGGCGATTGAAGCGGCCATGAAGCTGGCGCGCTATCACACCAAGCGCCAGGGCATCATCGCGTTTTACGGAGCATTCCATGGCCGCACCATGGGCGCCCTGTCGCTTACGGCCTCCAAGGTCCAGCAGAGGCGCCGGTTCTTTCCTCTGGTGCCGGGCGTCGCGCATGTGCCCTATCCGTATCTCTATCGCCGTCCGGAAGGCATGAGCGAAGCGCAATTTATCAAGGAATGCGTCAGCTTCATTGAGGATCGTGTCTTCAAGACGATCATGCCGCCGGAAGAGTGCGCGGCCATCTTTATCGAGCCCATCCAGGGCGAGGGCGGCTACGTGCCTGCGCCCAGCGAATACATGCACGAACTGCGGCGCATCTGTGACAAGCATGGCATCCTGCTGGTGGCTGATGAAGTGCAGTGCGGCGCCGGACGGAGCGGCAAGATGTGGGCCATCGAACACACGGGCGTTCAGCCGGATATTGTGACCATTGCCAAGGGGATCGCTTCCGGCATGCCTCTGGGCATAGCTCTGGCCCGGGCGGAAATCATGGACTGGGTGCCGGGCTCACACGCTTCAACCTTCGGCGGCAATCCGGTGTGCATTGAGGCCGCTTTGGCGACGCTCAACGTTCTGGAGCGCGAAGCAATCCGCAACGCCGAGAAGGTCGGCGGGCACATCATGCGCCGTATCGGCCGCTGGGTGGAGACGCATCCCATGGTGGGCGACGTACGCGGCCGCGGGCTGATGATTGGCGTGGAAATCGTTAAAGACAAACAGACCCGGGCCACCGCCCACGACGAGCGCGACAGGATCGTGGATCTGGCATTTGAGCGCGGCATCCTGTTCCTTGGCGCGGGAGAAAACTCCATCCGCATTGCGCCTCCTCTGATTGTGACCCAGGAACAGGCGGACATCGCCTTGGACATTCTGGAGGAATGCATCGGGACGGTGGAAAAGGAGCAGTAGTCCGGCTGTACCGGGAACTGACGGCCGCGAATCACAGCGGAGACACGCGAATCAGGAATGCGTTCTGGTATGATTCGTGTTCTTGCGCTTTGATTCGCGGCTTATATTTATGGCTCGCTCCGGACGCCTTACCCAGTTCCTTCTGCGCGGCCTCGACTCCGCGGCAACGCTTCTTCCCCGCAAAGACGCCGGTCCGGAGCACTTGCGCACCGGACGCCGCGGCGAAGAAGAGGCTTACTTTTATCTCCGGCGGCGCGGATACGTGATGATCGCCCGCAACTACCGCAGCCCGCGCAGCCGCAGCGAGCTTGATCTGGTCGGCTGGGACGGCGATATGCTCTGTTTCATTGAGGTCAAAACGCGCACCACACGAAATATCGAGCCGGCGGAAGTTGCAGTCGATGCGGAGAAGCAGCGCGATCTCTCGCGGGTGGCGCGGGAATTTCTGCGCAGGCTCAAGGGCAATCCGGCGTTTCGTTTCGATATTGTCAGCGTGTATTTCGAACCGGGCAAAGAGACTTCCATTGAACTCTTCCGGAACGCTTTTCCGCTCTCGTGAAGCGACGAGAGCTAACTCCCGGTTGTAAGATATTTCTGTGCCTGAACTGCGAAAAGATCCCATTACGGGCCGCTGGGTGATCATCTCCACCGATCGTTCCAAACGGCCCAGCGACTTCTCCCGCGAACGCGCCGATATCAAAGCCGCCACTTTCTGCCCTTTTTGTCCCGGCAATGAAGCTAAAACGCCGCCCGAAATCCTGGCTTACCGGGGCGGGGAAGGCGGCCGGCGTGAGAATAGCGGCTGGAATCTCCGCGTGGTTCCGAACAAGTTTCCCGCTCTGAGAATTGAAGGAGACCTGGATCGCCAGGCCGATGGCATGTTTGACAAGATGAACGGCATTGGCGCGCATGAAGTCATCATAGAGACCCCGGACCACATGGAAACACTCGCCACCATGCCGGTCAAGCGCGTGGAAGACGTGCTTTGGGCGTTTCGTGACCGCATTCTCGACCTGAAGCAGGACAGGCGATTCAAGTACATCATGGTGTTCAAGAACCATGGGGAAGCGGCGGGCGCGTCACTGGACCACCCCCATTCGCAACTCATCGCCCTGCCGATTTTGCCCAAACAGGTGGCGGAAGAACTTGAGGGCTCAAAACGTTATTTCTCGAATAAAGAACGCTGCATCTTCTGCGATATCATCCGCCAGGAAAGTGAAACACGCGTTCGCATTGCCGCCGAGAACCAGGACTTTGTCACTCTCGCTCCATACGCGCCGCGATATCCCTTTGAAACTTGGATTCTGCCGCGCCGGCACGAATCGGCTTTTGAGAATTCTCCGTCGAGCCTGTATGAAAATCTCGCCCGCATGCTGCGTGTGGTGCTCAACAAGGCCATTCAGGTGCTCGACGATCCCGCGTACAACATGGTGCTGCACACCTCGCCAATCCACGAGAATACGAACGATTATTATCACTGGCACCTGGAGATCATTCCCAAACTGACCAAGGGGGCCGGCTTTGAATGGGGAACGGGTTTTTACATCAACCCGACCCCGCCGGAAGAAGCAGCGCGTTTCCTGCGCGAAGCCAGAGTAGAGGAACCGGTTGCAGCGAACCGCTAGGATGCGCTGACCGCAGCCCGGATCAGGCGGTTTCTGCGTTGCGGGTACCGGGATGCCGCAGAGAAAACGCCACACGCACAATGTAGTGGATCCCGGAAACGATTGTGAGCGTCACCGTGGCGTAAATTCCCCAGTGCTTTCCAATGTGCACCCAGCGTGCGGCTGAAACCTCGGCCATCAGCGCGAATGGCACTGTGACAATCTGCGCCAGGGTATTGGCCTTGCCCAGCCAACTGGGCCGGAATACCTTCATGGCGCCGGTGGCATACAAAAGGCTGCAGACGATCACAATCAGGATGTCACGGCTGAACACCAGGACGGTAATGGGCCAGCGGATCAGATGAAACAGCGAGAGCACCAGGAACATGGTGCTGAGCAGCAGCTTATCCGCGATTGGATCCAGATATTGCCCCAGAACCGTCTTCTGGTTAAAGACGCGGGCCAGCAGACCATCCAGCCCGTCGGTAACTCCTGCCGCAAGGAAAATGCCCAGCGCCCAGAGATAAAGATGCTGCTGAACCGCGATCACCACAAATGGTATGAAGATCAGCCGCAGAAGCGTGAGAAGGTTGGGAGCGGAACGCAATTGCCGGATCATGTTTGCGTCTCCGCAAAGTAGGTTTCAATCCGCTTGCCCGTCTTGGAGGTGAACTGCTCTGCCAGCGAGGGCAGTTCGCCGTTGCGTCCATCCAGTTC
>JBLMYN010000162.1:0-4115 GCA_050258305.1 Actinomycetota bacterium | reverse complement strand
ATCCCTTTCGGCGTTGGTGGTGAGTTTTTTGAACGCCGAGAGCTCTTCTCCGGTAATGATCCAGCGAACATCCTCATCCAGCCACTTCTTGTAGACGCCGCCGAGCTTTTCCGTTCGCGCGGCCTTCGTCTCCGGACGAGGCCGCTTCAGCGGATCCTGATCATCCGCCGACGGCTGATCACCATTCTTCCTGCCCTGCTCGGCAGACTTATTTTTGTCAGAACTGGCCTTCTTTGAATTCTGCTCGAGGGTCTGCATCGAGATGTTGTCCTGCGCCACAACCACCTGCGCGAACAGCAGACAGCCCAACATGAACACGAAAAAATGAAGATAAAATGACGTACGACGGGTATGACCGGGGTTCACCTGGCGCCTCCTTTAGAGGATCGGGTGACGTCAATTCTATGTCTTTTGGTGTGCCCGAAGCAAGACAACCCTGTCCGGAAATCCCACATTTCCTTCTCCTTAAGCCCCTAAACGCAGGCGCTTCCAACCTTTTACCTGCGGAAGCTCTGGTTCATACCTGCTCCTCCCGGTATAATCAAAGCTCAGGACTTTCATCGCTGGCGACCGTTCCCGCGCGGGAACTTATTGTCCCCTGCGCGCGTATAACAATACAGCGAGGCCGCGTGCGGTGAAGTCTGGAAGGTTTCATGAACGCTAAAAAGATTGCACTCATAGCTGGTGTCATTATTCTTCTCGGTGCGATTGTCGGCTTCACGGTCAATCAGAGCCAGAAAAATGTTGTCGCAGTGCAGACCGGCAAGGTCATGCGGCAGGACATTTCTTCCATCGTTACCGCATCCGGCGAAATCAGGCCGCAGACGTATGTAAACATCGGCGCCAACGCCATGGGCCGCATTACCAAGCTGTACGTGCAGGAAGGCGATAAGGTCAAGAGAGGCGAGGTGCTCGCCCAGCTCGAAGACGTCCAGTCTGCCGCCGACGTCAACGCCATGAAGGCGCAACTGGCCAGCAATGAGACTGACGTGCTCGCCGCCCAGGCCGCCCTCAACACCGCCATCGCGCAGTCCAAGAGCAGCACTGCCGACCTCGCCCGAGCCAAACTCGATTACGAGCGCGCTCAGAGCCTCTTTAAAGACCAGCTCATCGCCAAGCAGGATTTTGACGCCAAAAAGGCCGCTTATGAAGTCGCGGAAGCTGTCGCTTCCCAGGACCATGCGCGCATCAGCCAGACCCGTGCTCAGCTCGATTCCGCCCAGACGCACATCAGCCAGACCAAGGCGAATCTCACCCGCGTCGATGACATTCTGCGCAAGACTGTTTACAGGGCCCCGTTTGACGGCACCGTCACCAACCTTCCCGTGCATGAAGGCGAGACCGTGGTCATGGGCATTCAGAATTCGCCGGGCAGCACTCTCATGACCGTCTCGGACATGTCGGTCATCACGGCTGAGGTCCGCGTGGATGAGACGGACATTATTAACGTCGCCACCGGCCAGCCGGCTGAAGTCACCATTGATGCCCTTCCCGGCAAGACTTTCAAAGGCAAGGTGACGGAGATCGGTGACAACGCCATCGTCCGTTCCACCGGCGTCTCCAGCGAGCAGAGCGCCACCAGCAGCCAGGAAGCCAAGGACTTCAAAGTCGTCGTCACGCTTGAAAATCTCGCTGACGAGGTCCGCAAGAGCCTGCGTCCCGGCCTCTCTGCTACTGCCAAAATCACCACCGGTACCGCCAAAAACACGCTCGCAATTCCTATTCAGGCCCTCACCGTCAGGACCAAGAAAGACCTGGACGCGCAAAACGGCAAGAAGAAGTCCAGCAAAGTTGAGCCGGTTTCCCTCGTCAAGCAGGAGAAAGAGGAAATCCAGGGCGTGTTTGTTGTCACGCCGGACCACAAAGCCGAGTTCCGCAAGGTGGAAACCGGACTGACCGGCACCACGCAAATTCAGGTCACCAGCGGGCTCAAGGAAAATGACGAGATCATCACCGGCAGCTACAAGGTCTTGAAGACCATCAAGAACGGCGCCGGCGTGAAGGTGGACAATTCGCAGATGACGAAAATCGAATCGTAAACCCTGGGGCGGTTCTAGCGTCTAACCCTATATCGGGGCAAATGTGTATGCATGGCAGGCCGGGGGGCTTGCTGTGAGTCGAGGCAGGAGAGAAGAATGGCAACCCAAATCGCTGACGTAGCCCCGGGCCGTCCTACCACGCCCCCACCCAACTGCATCATCTGCACGGATGACCTGTGGAAGACCTACCAGATGGGCGCGGAAGAGGTGCATGCTCTGCGGGGAGTGAACCTGCGCATCAATCGCGGCGAATACGTGGCCATCATGGGCCCCTCCGGTTCCGGAAAATCCACTCTCATGAACCTGATCGGCTGCCTTGATACGCCAACCCGCGGCAATTACTGGCTCAACGGCAATCTGGTAAGCGAACTCGATGATGACGAGCTCGCCCGCATCCGCAATCGCGAGATCGGCTTCGTCTTCCAGACGTTCAACCTGCTTGCCCGCGCCACCGCCCTGCACAACGTTGAGCTGCCCCTCATCTATAGCGGCACGCCCGCCGACCAGCGCATGCAGCGCGCCAAAGCAGCTCTTGAAGCCGTCGATCTCGGCCCGCGCATGAGCCACAAACCTAACGAGCTCTCCGGCGGACAGCGCCAGCGCGTCGCCATCGCCCGCGCTCTCGTCAATCACCCCTCCATCATCCTGGCGGACGAACCCACCGGCAACCTTGATTCCCAGACCGGCAGTGAGATCATGGCGCTCTTCGCCGACCTGCACGCAAAAGGCAACACCATTGTTCTGGTCACGCACGAGCTGGACATCGCTGAACACGCGCACCGCGTCATCCACATCAAAGACGGCGTCATTGCCAGCGACGAACGCAAGCAGAAGTAAAGCATCTTGGGATGAAGAAGCATGCCTGCTGCCCGTATTGGTAGTTCGTGAAGCGCCCCGCTGCCACAACAGGTGTGAGTTTCTTCTGCTATCCTTCTGACCATGTTCTCCAGACTTTTTTGCCTTCTTCTGCTTGCGGCCTCAATGTCTGCGCAAACCATCACGTTTCAATGCGGCGCCAAAAACGAGCCCTTTCTCGACAAAGCCAACCGTCTGGTGCTGGCCCAGTTGGCTCTGACTCCGGTGGAAGCCAATCAGATTGGGCTGCACGAGTACGAGGGCAAGTCACTGGATGATCAGCTCGACGATTTCAGCCCCGCCGCTCTAGGCCAAGCAAGAGCCCTGCTGAAAGCAGGGCGGTCATGCTTTGACACTTATAAGAATCTGGCGCCGGAAGACAACGCGGACCTTATCGTTCTCCGCGATTCCATTGACGCGCAGCTCTTTCAGCTCGATCGCATGCAGGCGTACAAATATCAGCCGCAGATCTACGTGGAGATGATTGGCTCAGGAATGTTTTTCCCTTTGACGGAAAGCAACGGCACCGAACAGCAGCGCCTGCAATCCATCGTCGCGCGCATGGAGAAAATCCCGGCAGCGCTGGCCCAGGCCAAAAACAATCTGGTGGAGGCTGATCCGGTCTTCATTGAGACCGCTGTTCAGGAGAACGACGGCAATAAAGGTGTTATCGAACTGGTTGGGCAGAAAATAAGTGCCAAAGCCACTTTCGGAGGGTACATCGGCACTCAGGAGCCGAAGGGAGATGTCGACAAACAAATAATCTACACTCCCGAGTTTCAGCGGGCGAAGCAACTGGAGAAGAGGTTTGAGGAGGCGTCAACCAAAGCAACGGCCGCGATCGACGATTTTTCCAGGTGGTTGAAGGACGATCTCGGCAAGCGCCCGCATCATCGCACCTGGCGCACCGATGGGCTGTACCCGGAGATCTTTCGCTACTCGCTCGGTCCCGGCGCAAAAGAGACGCCGCAAACCGTACTGGCGGCGGCTGAGCGCGAACTGGCAAGGATTCGTGAACAGATGCTGAACATAGCCACTCCGGTTCACGCCAAGTGGTTCCCCGGGCACGGCGATCATGCGAAACTCCCGCCTGCCGAGCGGCTCAACACAATCGTTTCCGAGGTGATCGGCCGCATCAATGACGATCACACCACGCCCGACCACCTGCTGGACGAGGTGCGCTCGCAGGCAAAGACCATCCGCCAGTTCATCATCGATAAA